>JAAZLP010000343.1 GCA_012799265.1 Phyllobacteriaceae bacterium
GGCGGCGCCGCCAGCCGTTTCAACAAGGCCGATCCATTCGAAAGCGTCTATGAAACACCCGGCTGGCAACGCGCCCGCGCCAATCAGGCCAGTCGCAAGAGTTCCGGCCCGCTGACCATTGAAGGGGAACTCGTCGCCCGTTCAGTCGATCTCGGCGGCCGGTCGAGCGGCTTTGCGCTTGGCGAACGCGTCTTCCATCTCAAGTTCGGCTATGGCGACGTCATCAATATCGAAGGCAACAAGCTGACGATCGATTTCGAAAAGGCCGGGGTGAAGAAGGTCCTCGAGAGCTTTATCAAGAAGAGCTGACCGCGAAGGTCGGCGCCCCTTGCACCTGCCCTGATCATCCCCACATCAGGGCAGAAGAGGAGCTTTCTCATGATCATCTCGACCACCCCGACCCTCGAAGGCCGCCCGATCCGGCAATATCTGGGCATCGTCACCGGCGAGGTGATTGTTGGCGCCAATATCTTCAAGGATCTCTTTGCCGGCATCCGAGACATCGTTGGTGGCCGCGCCGGTGCCTATGAAGGTGCCCTGCGCGATGCCCGCCGGCAGGCCTTTGATGAACTGCGTTACGAGGCCGAGCGTGTTGGCGCTGATGCGGTGGTTGGCGTGGACATCGACTATGAAGTCGTCGGCCAGGGCGGTTCGATGCTGATGGTTTCGATCTCGGGAACCGCGGTGAAGCTGTAAAGGTCACGTTGACCAAGTCGATAGCAAGTTCGACATCCGCATTTATTTCAAAGCCGGATTCATCTTTGCTTATGTTTGCAATGGAATGGTCGGCTGATCAGTTTCGGCCAGTGATCGCCTATGCGTATTCAGACACTTCAGAGAATCGGCGGACTACTCGCCGGGTTGTCGTGCCTGATGCTCGGCGGCTGGATCATCCTCTCCAACTATGAGGCCTATCACCGGTTCGACCTCGGTGCGCACAGCTATAAGCGCCTGACGGCGGCCTTCGCCGCGGCGAATGCGATTTCATCGGAACGCGGTCCGTCCAATAGCGCAATGGGCGCCACGCCCGACAACAATGAACTCGCCATGGCGGCGCTTGAAGAAAAGCGCGATGCCACCGACGAGATCGTGGAAAGTCTGCTCGCCCACTTCGCTGACGAGCTGAGCGAAGATGCCAGCCTTCGGCTGGAGCTGACAGCCCTGATGAATGCTCTCAGTGCTGGTCGGTCCGCTGTCGACGCTGTAGCGGCCCTGCCGACCGCAGAGCGGCAGGGACAGCCCATCACAAGCGCCATTGAATCGATGTTCGCTGCGGCCGATCAGGCCATCCGCCTTCGCGATCACCTGGCGCAGGTCGTTATCGCAGATGCCCCCCAGATCAGCACTGAAATCGTCGTAGCCACCACCGCCAGCGATTTGCGCGAGTTCGAAGGACGGCTTGGCTCCTATGTCGTGATGATGCTCACCTCAGGCGTCATCGAAGACGTCCGTCACCGTCAGAACTACACCCATACCCGCGTCCGCCTGTCGGTATTGCGCGATCTCCTGACCACCTATACCCGCGCCTATTTCAACAGTCCGTCGATCGAGGCAGTGCTCGCCAGGGTGGAGGAAGACTATTTCGACGCCGCGCTCGGCTATGTTGAAGAGGTCGCGTTGCGCCATGGGCCGGACAATTCCATGAGCGCAGGGGAATTTACGGCCGCCTATATTCCGATGATGGCCTCGTCCGAGCAGTTGCGTGAAGCGGTGACCAAGGCGGCAGAGGCGCGCCTTGTAGACCTGCGCGACAGCTCACTGCGAACGGTGGTTATCGCGGCCCTGCTGACGCTTTTTGCCCTATTGGTGCTGATTTGCGTGGCGGTGCTCTTCAGCACCCGGCTTTTTGCGCCGCTGCTGACCCTCAGCGATCAGGTCAACATTCTCGCAGGCGGTGACCTTGAAGATCCCCCTGAACAGCCTCCTCCAAGCCGGGAAGTGGCCCAGATGTTCGCCAGCCTTGGCGCCTTGCGGCGCCAGATGCGCGAAAAGCAGCGTCTGGAACGGGACCAGCTGGCGCTGACGGAAAAGCTGCAGACGCTGGCGCAGACCGACATGCTGACCGGCCTGCCGAACCGCCGCGCTATCACCGATCGCGCCCGCGACATTCTCCGCACGGCCGACCGGCGCAATGAGCCGGTCGGCGTCATCATGCTCGATATCGACCACTTCAAGCGCATCAACGACAATTTCGGCCACGACATGGGCGACATGGTTCTGCAGCTGGTCGCCCGGACCCTGCCCCCGATCCTGCGCGCCAACGATGTTTTCGGTCGCTACGGCGGCGAAGAATTTCTCGCCATCGTGCCCAACGCCACGGATCAGAACGTCGTCGCCATTGCCGAAAAGCTTCGCCAGGCGCTGGAAAAGATCGAGACCGGCAAGGACTTCAAGGTGACCGGTAGTTTTGGGCTCGGCATTCGCGACGCCGGGTCCCAGATGAGCTGGGAGAACCTCGTCTCCATTGCCGACCGTCAGCTCTATCGGGCCAAGAGCGATGGCCGTAACCGCGTGAGCGGTCCGGGGCAGCTGCCGCCTGAAGCTGCCTGAACACAAAGCGACACAGGCGATTGACCTCGTTCCACTCTTGGCGCAACTAGGCGGCAATCACAGGAAAGTCCGCACATGTCCGTCGACCAGCTCTCGTCCACTCCCCTCACCAAGGATCAGGCCTATGCCCTGGTCGACGCCGTGTCCGAACGCGACGACCTGGCGCTGACCGCCTCGGCCCACGAAAACGAGGACACAGGCGAGTGGTTTTTCGAAGCCACCTGCGACAGCCCGCCGAACCTTGAAGCGTTCAGCGAACTCGCGCGTCAGGTCCTCGGCGGCGATGTGAGCTTTTCCGTCGAACCAATTGATCCCGAAATCAACTGGGTCGCAAAATCGCTTGAAGGTCTGGCACCGGTCATTGCCGGTGGCTTTTACGTCTATGGCAGCCACGAGTCCGGCCCGATCCCTGAAGGCCTGACTCCAATGCGCATTGATGCAGCACAGGCCTTTGGCACCGGACATCACGAGACGACGACCGGCTGCCTTGAAGCAATCGAAGCCATCCTCAAGACCAAGAGCCCGTCCGCGATGATCGACGTCGGCACCGGCACGGGCGTTCTGGCAATTGCGCTGGCCAAGCGCACCGGCAAAAAGGTGCTGGCGACCGACATTGATCCCATCGCTGTGACCACGACCGATGAGAATGCCGTCGACAATGGCGTGCCCGACCTCATCGACTCGCTGGAAGCCACCGGCCTCGACCATCCAGAGATCACAGCACGCGCGCCTTATGATCTGGTCGTCGCCAATATTCTGGCAGGCCCGCTCACTGAACTCGCGCCGGGCATGGGTACCATCACCGCCCAGGGCGGCACAGCCATTCTGTCGGGCATTCTCAACACCCAGGCCGATACCGTCATCGCCGCCTATCAGGCAGCAGGTTTTGAGCTGCGCGACCACCTCAAGCGCAAGGACTGGACCACGCTGGTGCTGGAAAAGCAGTAATCTGGCAGGGCGGATAGCTGCCTCCGCCATAACGCGACCTATCCAAACCCCCGTACCGCCCTCGGGCCTGACCCGAGGGCCAAGCGCCACAGCGCGAAACCCTGGAGGTCCCACGGGTCGAGCCCGAGGACGGGTCGCGCGTGTGGAGGTTCTGACGATAGGACCCCAGCTCCTGCCGGGGCCGACATCCACCATGCAGACAAAAAAATATCCCCGAAGCGGGCTTCGGGGACGGGCTTGATCGTCAGCTTGTGCAGCGGCCTCAGGGGCGCTTGGTAAGAGCGCCGATCAACTGATGCTGCATGCGGAAGCTGACCTGGCGGGAGGCTTCACGGCCGCGGGCGTCAATCAGACCTCCCAGTGCGGTGCGGAAACCAGTCTTGCTCTCGGTCATCTTCTACTCCATGCGACGGCGATCCATTGCCTGCCGTCACGCTTCCTATAGGCCTTTTATCCTGTCCCGGTTAGGGGCCGGTGGGCAGGCCTGCCATGCCCTTTTTGCAGAGCGCGTTAACGGCCCTTGAAACCATTGAGGCGCGCGCCGTGCTCACGCTCGAACTTGGCGACATAGCGCTCGGCCTGGCGGGTGCGGCCTTCGACGATGGCGTCAACTGCGCGCTGGAAGAAATTCTTGTCGTTGCTCATCTTTCCCATATCCTTGTTACGACCATAAGATAGTGTTCCTTCCGGCGCGTAGTAGCCGCCAAAGACTCAAGCCAGCCATGACCGGAGAGCATGACAGTTCCCGCTCTGAGCCAGGATGCACGATGACCAGCACCGAATTTTCTCCCGCTAAGTTCCAGAGTTTTGAGGAAAAATCCGACCCGAAGCAAGTCGCGCCACGCCTTGCTGCCTTGCGGGCCGCCATGCGGGACGCGCATGTCGACGCCTTCGTCATCCCGCGGGCCGATGCGCACCGTGGCGAGTCTGTGCCCGCGAGCGAAGCACGCCTGGCTTATATCACCGGCTTTACCGGCTCGGCCGGCATGGCCGTGGTCGGTCAGGACAAGGCAGGTCTCTTTGTCGATAGCCGCTACACGCTGCAGGCTCCCGCCCAGACCGACACCGATCTCGTCACCGTCCATGAGGTCGGTCAGGGCGGCGTCAGCCCGGAGATCAAGCTCTATGTCCCCGCTGGAGGCACCCTCGCCTACGACCCCTGGCTGCACACGCCGGGCGAAGTCCGCGACATCACGGAGAAACTGGCGGGACATGCCAAGGTCGTTGCGCATGATAATCTTGTCGATGCGATCTGGTCCGATCGCCCCGGCGCGCCGGTAAGCGCCATCGAATTTCTTGGCCATAACCGGGCCGGCAAGACCGCGCAGGACAAGATAAGCGACCTGCGCGCCAGCTTGGCATCGGAGAAAGCCGACGCGGCCGTACTGACGCTGCCGGAGTCGATCTGCTGGCTATTCAACATGCGCGGTCGTGATGTCCCGAACACGCCCTTCGTGCTTGGCTTTGCCATCGTGCCCAGCGAAGGCCTGCCGACGCTCTATCTCGACAAGGCCAAGATCACCGCTGACATCACAACGGCACTCGAAGGCATCGCTACGATCGCGGAGGCCACCAGCCTGACGTCCGCCCTCGAAGCACTTGGCACAGACAAGAAGGCCGTCATCGTCGATCCGCAAAGCGCGCCCGCTGCCGTGGCCGAAACGCTGCGCCAGTCCGGAGCCAGCGTCATCGAGAAGCGCGATCCGGTCCTTGGGCCGAAATCGCGCAAGAACGATGCGGAACTCGCTGGCATGCGCGAAGCCCACAAGCTCGATGGCGTCGCGCTGGCAAAGTTCCTGGCTTGGTTCGATCAGGAAGCGCCCAAGGGTGAGTTGACGGAAATCGGCATTGTCACGGCGCTCGAATCCTTCCGCCGCGAGGAAGAAACTTGCATCGACGCCAGCTTCGATACGATTTCCGGCGCGGGACCCAACGGCGCTATCGTACACTACCGCGTCACCAACAAGACTGATCGCCGCCTCAATGCCGGCGAACTGATGCTGGTGGACTCAGGCGCGCAGTACCTCTCCGGCACTACCGACATCACCCGCACGCTCTATACGGGCTCAGCAGGCGCTGAAGAGAAGGACCGTTATACCCGCGTCCTCAAGGGCATGATTGCCATCTCCATGGCGCGCTTTCCCGCGGGAACCACGGGTGCGCAGATCGACATTCTCGCCCGCCAATATCTCTGGCAGGACGGCGTCACCTATAACCACGGCACTGGCCACGGCGTCGGCGCCTTCCTTGCTGTGCATGAAGGCCCGGTCGGCATTGCCCCGCGCTATACCACCCCGCTTGAGCCCGGCAATATCATCAGCAACGAGCCGGGCTTCTACAAGGCCGGTGCCTATGGCATCCGCATCGAGAACCTGATCGTCGTGCAGGAGTCCGAGCGCTTCCCCGGCTATCTCGAATTCGAAACGCTGACACTGGCGCCAATTGAAACGCGGCTCATCGATCAGTCGCTTCTGACCGAAGCCGAACGGGACTGGCTCAACGCCTTCCACGCTCGCGTCTGGGAAGAAATCGGCTCGAGGCTCACCGGATCGGTGAAGGAATGGCTGAAACAGGCGACTGCAGCCATCTGACGCAAAAGGGCGGCCCTGTGGCCGCCCTTTTCTTTACCAGGATTGCCTGGCTTCCTCGAAAATCTCGGTCAGCCGATAGGCATAGTCGCCACCCTCGGACGACACATCATCGATCTTCCACCCACCATCCTCGAATACGAGGTCATAGGTGATGGTGGTCGGGCGATCGAAGTTCTCGAAATAGACATCGACCACGGCCGTCTGGTCGGTAATGATCGGCTCGCCCACCCTGAAATTGGTCAGCAGGAAGTCCTGTCCGTCGATATAGGGATCGGCGCTGATGGCGCCCATTTCTCCCGGCGGCGTGTACTTCTCGTCCTCGGCATAAAGCTGGTTGAGTGCCTTCGAGCGGAAGGGCGAGTCATCCTCGGCGAAATCGCCCGTGAAATAGGGCTCGTAGAACGCGGTGAGGAGGTCCTCAGGCGTCGCATAGGGCTGAGCCAGAGCCGCTGCCGTTAGAACGACGAAAAGGCTGGAACTGAGAGCAAGCTTGCGCATGGTGGTCCTCAGTTGAACCAAAGGGCAAAGAACGGCCAGTCGTCGCCCATCACTTCGTTCATTTCGCGGAAGCTTTCGGCATCAGCGATCGGCCCGTCGGAAAGATATGGCAGCGCGTCGTGGCCGGTGAACAGCAGGACGAGATCGCTTCTCTCCGCCGTCTCGAGATAGGTTTTGAGATTGAAACCCTTGCTGAAACGCCAATGCGGCAGCAGGAGCTCGCCGGCGATGATCTTGTCCAACTGATCGAGGGATGCATGCCATGCATCGACGATTTCCGGGGTGACCTCGCGGTTGGGCACCAGCGAGGTCTGGGCTGGCGAGGGCACCAGCTCATTATTGTCGTCCGTCTCCGCGAGGATTGTCTCCCAGTTCCGTCGCGAAAGTGAGGTGATGGAGGACGCACGATCCAGAACGCCCGCGAGCCGCGCGCTGTCCGCAACGGGGAAAGATGCTGTGTGGATGGCAGCAATCAGGTCGGCGAAATAGCCATCACTCTCAGCGTCGATGAAGACCGATCCACCCCTGATATAGTCGCCCATGGGCAGGCCAGCCTTGGGAAACACCCGATGCAGGAAGCTGTTGTAGAAATCGGTAAAATCATGGGCGAGCAGGAGATCAAAGGGCAGCGCCGTGATGTTTGAATAGCCTGCAAACCAGAACGCATCGGCATTGTCGAAGCCGATCAGCCGCGTGGCGGTGTCATCCCGGCCTTTGGACTTGGCCTTGTCGCTCACGTCAAATTCCGGGGCGATTCCGGAATTGACGAGAATATTGCCCAGCGTCTCATCGTCCGTGCGTTCGCCGTCGCCATTGAGGTCAATGCGAACTTTGAGCGGCTCAATGGGAATAACGAAATCGGTCCCTTCGCCGGCCAGCGTCATATAGACGGCCGCATTGTCCAGCTTGGCCGTGAAGGCATCCAGCAGGTCACGCAGCATTTCATATGTGAGGGGCTCCGCGTCCGGATTGCTCGAAGGCTCGGCCTCGACGCCCATGCCCATCATCACGCCGAATGCCGAGGAGTCAGGTACGACGGCACCATGACGATAAAGGCCAGCGGACAACGTCTCAAAGGCGTCGATCACGCCACTGATCCCGAGGACAAAGCAGGCATCGCCCTCACCGGCGTCGCAGGCAGCTACCGAGCCAGCGGCCAGATCGGCCACGGTCCCCTCGTAGAGGGCTTGTGCGAGTTGATCGCCGCTTTCCCCGGCCAAAGCCGTCGCCGACATGAGGCCGAACGCCAGGCCAGCCGCAATCCAATTCCGCATTAAACCCTCTCCCCGCGTCGCTATTTGCCGACGCGTTCAAACCACTCGTCTTCTGAAATGACTTCGACGCCCAGATCCTGCGCGGTCTTCAGCTTGGAACCGGCCCCGGGTCCGGCGACCAGGATATCGGTCTTGGCTGAAACCGATCCCGCAACCTTTGCGCCCAGTCTTTCGGCCATAGCCTTGGCTTCCGATCGTGTCATTTTTTCGAGAGAGCCCGTGAACACCACGGTCTTTCCCGCAACGACGCTATCCGCTGACACAACGACGACATAAGGCTTGGGCTTGACCTCGACGAGCAGGTCATCCAGCGCCTGGACGTTCCGCTCATTGGCGAAGAAAGCCATGATGGACGAGCGCACAGTTTCGCCGATCCCGCTGATCTGCGGAAAGAGCGAATGCCCGTCCTCGTGCTGGGCGGCGGCCAGTGCAGTTTCTCGGAACTTCTCAATAGTCCCGAATTCCTTGGCCAGCAGCGCGCCCGTGGTCTCGCCGACATGGCGTATGCCGAGGGCGTAAATGAAACGGTCAAGCTCCGGCTCACGCCGCGCATCGATGGCGTCGAAGAGCTTCTTCACCGAAGTCGCGCCAAAGCCGTCGGCATCCTTGAGCTTCTTGATCGAGCGCTCGTCGCGGGCCCGCAGGGTGAAGATGTCCGCGGGACGTGCGATCCGGCCTTCGGCATAGAACTGCGTCACCTGCTTGTCGCCGAGGCCATCAATGTCCATGGCATCCCGGGCAACGAAGTGCTTGAGATTCTCAACTGCCTGTGCCGGGCAGATCAGTTCGCCGGTGCAGCGGCGGACAGAATCCAGTTTGCCGGTCTTCTCGTTGTGTTCCCGGACCGCCTCAGAGCCGCAGGCCGGGCAGGCATGGGGGAAGACATAGGGCTGCGCATCAGCCGGACGCTTATCGAGCACCACGTCCACAATCTGCGGAATAACGTCCCCTGCCCGCTGCACAATGACGGTGTCGCCGACACGCAGGTCCACGCCGTTGCGGATCGGCTCACCATTATTGCCGATGCCCTTGATGTAGTCCTCGTTGTGGAGGGTCGCATTCTCCACCACCACACCGCCAACAGTCACTGGCTGGAGACGCGCCACGGGCGTCAGCGCCCCGGTACGGCCAACCTGGACGTCGATGCCGGTCAGGATGGTGGTGGCCTGTTCGGCCGGGAATTTATGCGCGATGGCCCAGCGTGGCGCGCGGGCGACAAAGCCCCAACGCTGCTGGAGGTCGATCCGGTCAAGCTTATAGACCACGCCGTCGATATCGTAGCCCAGGCTCGCCCGTTGGGTTTCGATCATCCGGTAATGGGCGATCAACGCCTCCGCATTGTCCGCACGCAGCATCAGATCATTGGTCACAAAACCCCAAGACCTCAGGCTCTGGACAAAGTCCCATTGCGTGGCTGCAGGCGGCTGCGAATTTCCATTGCCGTCCTCGGCAAGCCCCCAGGCATAGGCGAAGAAGCGCAGCTTGCGGCTGGCGGTGATTTCCGGGTTCTTCTGGCGCAGGGAGCCAGCCGCTGTGTTTCGCGGATTGACATAGTCCTGCCCACCAAACTTGGCCGAATGCTCCTTGAGGCGCCGGAACTCCTCGTGGGTCATATAGACTTCGCCGCGGATTTCGATCACCGCCGGCCAGCCCGAGCCGGACAGCTTGTGAGGGATATCGGCGATGGTCTTGAGGTTTTCGGTGATGTCCTCGCCCACCGCACCATCACCGCGCGTCGCCCCCTTGACGAATACGCCGTTCTCGTAGCGCAGCGAGGCAGAAAGGCCGTCGATCTTGGGCTCGGCGGTAAACTCCAGCTTGAAGCCCGGATCGCGCAGAATATCTGCCATGAAGAACTTCTTGGCACGCACGACGAAGTCTTCAACGTCCTCATCGGCAAAGGCGTTAGAAAGGCTGAGCATCGGCACGCCATGGCGCACCTTGGCAAAGCCTTCGGCCGGCGCTGCCCCAACTTTGCCCGACGGGCTATCGGTGCGGACGAGCTCCGGGAAGGCCTGTTCGAGCGCGTCGTTCCGACGCTTGAGGGCGTCGTAATCGGCGTCGGTGATCTCCGGCGCATCGTTCTGGTGATAGGCTATATCCGCCGCCGCAATTGCCTTGGCCAATCGCTCCAGTTCAAGGCGGGCGTCATCTTCGGACAGATCGGCAACGTCTTTAAGCGGGAGATCGGACATGGGGGAACTCGGCACGAAGAATCTGGGAATGAGAATACAACCACGTGGCCTGTGGCTGATAGGGGCGACAAGCAGAAGCTTCTCAGGAATACAGAACGCGCCAGCCGCTCAGACCGACGACAAGACGAGTGGCCAGCCAGTCTCTATCCCACAGCCCCAAGCAATTTTTTGGCAGCAGCGCGCGCTTCGTCGGTGATTTCTGCGCCTGCCAGCATGCGGGCTACCTCTTCCTGACGCGCAGGAACATCGAGTGGCCGCACATGAGTACGCATGAAGGCCCCCTCCTCCACCATCTGCTTTTCGATGAGGAGATGCCGATTGGCGCGTGCAGCAACCTGAGGCGCATGGGTGACGGTCAGAACCTGCACCTTGCCGGCCAGCCGCGCCAGTCGCCGACCAATGGCGTCGGCAACGGCACCGCCGACGCCGGTGTCGATTTCGTCAAACACCAGCACCGGTGCCGAGCCGCGATCGGCCAACACCACCTTGAGCGCCAGCAGGAAGCGACTGAGTTCACCGCCCGACGCAACCTTCAGCAGCGGGCCTGCCGCCGTTCCCGGATTGGTCTGAACGTGGAAGGCGATCTGATCAAATCCCGTGGCGGAGACACGATCGCGGTCTACCTGATGGTCGACTATGAAACGGGCTGCGCCCAACTTGAGATCGGGCAGTTCCGCCTCGACGGCCTGGCTCAGCGCTTCCGCTGCGGTCTTGCGGCCTGCGCTTAGGACCTCTGCCGCCTCACGATAGCGGGCCTTCGCCGCAGCCTCCTCTGCCTCCAGCGTCTTAAGACGGCTCTCACCGCTCTGCAATGTCTCAAGGTCGGTCTGATATTTGGCGAGGACTTCGACAAGGCCGTCGCAGCTCGTCTGGTGCTTGCGAGCAAGGGCACGCAGCGCAAAGAGCCTTTCCTCTACTTCCTCAAGTTCGCGAGGATCGAACGACATCTCGCGCTTCAGGTCTTCCAGAACGTCCGTAGTCCGGTCCAGAGTAACAAGCGAGGCATCGAGCGCGTCGATGATGGGCTGGAACAGGGTGGCGCCACCATCGACCTTCCGCATCAACCGCCGCATCAATGAAGCCAGGGCTGGTGCAGGCGCACTGGGCCCGTTGAGGATCTCGTCGATCTCGACGACATCGGAAGAAGCCTTTTCGGCCTGCTGCAACTGCTGTCGCCGCGCGGCCAGCTCCTCCTCCTCACCAACCGCGGGATTGAGCTTGCTAAGCTCTTCCACCGTGTGGCGCGCATAGTCCTCGGCCGCGAGCGCCTCCTCAACCTGCTTTCGCTGCTCGGCGACGGCCTGCTGCGCTTCAACGAGGGCAGCCCAGCAGTCACGGACAGATGCAGCCTCGCCATTCAGTTCGCCGAAGGCATCAAGCGCGGCACGGTGAGTCGCGACATCGACCAGGGCTCGATCATCGTGCTGCCCGTGGATTTCGACGATCTGGCTGCCGATCTTCTGCAGCAGCGACGCCGACACTGGCTGATCATTGATGAAGGCGCGGGTGCGGCCATCGGCGAATTGTACGCGCCGAAGGATGACATCCTCATCGTCGGGAATGGCATTGTCCCGAAGCAGCGCGCGGGCGGGATGGTCAGCGCTCAGTTCGAGCACGGCCACAACCTGTCCACTCTCCTGCCCCTGACGGACCAGGGAGGCATCCCCCCTGCCGCCCAGAGCCAGTGTCATGGCATCAAGCAGAATGGATTTACCGGCACCGGTCTCGCCGGTGAGCACGGTCATGCCTTCGCCCAGTGCCAGATCGAGCTGGTCAATGAGGACGATATTGCGGACCGACAGCGCGTTGAGCATGCGCACACATCCCGTAAAGACTAGGCCTCGCTTCTAGCATCCATGCACGACGGAAAGACGGCGCAACGCAGCGCTTCCACAGCAAAGACGGCATCGAGTGCAGCGATATTATGGAAACAGAACAAAATGGCAACAACATTGTTACTTCGCCGTTCCACTGCGCAAAAAAGAAAGGGCCCTTTCGGGCCCTTCGCATTCGGATTTGGTCAGCTGGTTAGCGGCGAACCGCGGCCAGCCAGCTCCCCGAATTGAGCGTGGGCGCCAGGCCCTGCTTGCCGAGCACGTCAAATGCCCGCTTGTACCATTCGCTGGACGGATAATTGTGACCCAGCACAGCGGCAGCCGACATCGCTTCCGTGGTGAGACCCAGAAGCAGATAGGATTCGGTCAGGCGGTACAGCGCTTCTTCGATATGGGTCGACGTCTGCCACTTCTCAACCACTTCCCGGAAGCGGTTGATGGCAGCAGCATACTGGCCATTGCCGAGATAGTAGCGGCCAACGGACATTTCCTTGCCTGCCAGCTGGTCATAGGCCACCAGCAGCTTGTCCTTCGCGTCCTTGGCGTGCTCGGACTTGGGATAGTTGTTGATCAGCAGCGTGTAGGTGTCGATCGCGTCCTGCGAGAGCTGCTGATCACGGGTGATATCGGTGATCTGCGCGAAATAGGCCGTGCCCTTGAGCCAGAGCACATAGGGCGTTTCCTTGCTGTTCGGATAGAGCGCCAGGAAACGGTCGGCGGCGAGAATCGCCTTGTCGAGCTTGCCGCTGCGATAGTTTGCATAGACCAGCATCAGCTTGCCCTGCTCGGCCAGCGGATCGCGCGGATGCTGGCGCTCCAGCTTTTCAAGCTTGGTGATGGCGGTCTGGTAATACTGCCGATCCATGTCGTCCAGCGCACCCTGATAAAGGGCGGCGGCCGGAACGATTGGTTCTTCCTTCACCTTGGGGGGGCCGAACAGACCGGCGCCCGCGCAAGCGGTCAGCACAGCTGCCATTACGCCGATGGCCGCAACGCGCGCGACCTGATTGGCAAACTGGCTCATAACGTCAAGCTTCACGAAAGGCCCCGTTTCTGAATGAACTCGCAGGATTTTGCTGCGGCATAGTTGTCAATTGGATCAAAACTGTGACCCGACTGTCGAGAAGGACCCGATCAGCGCACGGACCGCAGGTAATGATGAACCTCCAGACCATCCGGTTGGTCATCGAAGTTTTCGAATTCCAGCGGCAAGTCTTCCGCGCTTACTATCTCATAATTGGCTTCGCTGGAAAAGAGACCAGCAAGGACATGAGCATTGAGCGCATGGCCGCCCTTATATGAGCGAAAGCGCCCCCAGATCGGCAGACCGGCCAACGAGAGGTCTCCGACAGCGTCCAGCAGCTTGTGGCGGACGAATTCATCCTCGTAGCGCAGACCGCCCGGATTGAGGATTCGGTCTTCGTGAACGGTGATGGAATTGTCGAGGCTGGAACCGAGTGCGTATCCGGCCTGGCGCAGGATCTTGGCATCGCGGGCAAAACCAAAGGTGCGGGCGCGGGACACATCTTCAAAATAGCGCCGCGGCGTCCAGTCAAAAATCATTCGCTGTCGGCCGATGACCTGCGAGTCGAAGTCGATCTCAAGATCGAGAGCGCGTCCGTTATAGGGCTCGAGCGCCGCGAAAGCGTCGTTGTTGCGCACGGTAACGGCGCGGATGACCTTGATAAATTTCTTGGCTGCCGGCTGAATTTCGAAGCCGCGTTCCAGCATGGCCGCAGCGAAAGGATGGGCGGAGCCATCAAGAATGGGGCACTCAGGCCCATCGAGAGTAATGAGCGCATTATCGATGCCCATACCCGAGAGCGCTGACACAACATGTTCAACCGTGGCGACGCTGACGCTGTTACCAAGATCAAGAGTGGTGCAGAGGGTTGTCCTGCTCACGCGGTCGCGCGTAACCGGCACCGCGTCGGACATCGTGCCTTCGACTTCACGACGAATGAGATAGCCACTGTCAGCAGGCGCCGGGCCGATGATCATGGTCACCGGATGGGCGCTATGTACGCCATAGCCGGAGAATGACACTTCCCCGGCAAGGGTCCGCTGGCGGGTGGATAGTCTGTTCATATTCCAAGGCACTCCGCCGGGCAGTCTCGTACCCGTCACCGTTAGCCAAAAAAAACTCGGTGCGGAAGCCCGCACCGAGTCTGATTATCGCATCTGCAGGGCGGCTATTAGCCGTGCTTGCGCAGGAAGGCCGGAATTTCCAGCTGCTCCTTGGCGACCGGCGCCTGCTGCGAGCGACCCTGATTATCAAGATTGCCGCGGGCGCCTTCAGTGGCGGCCGGAACACGCGAAGTCCTTGCGCCGCCAGCTTCAATCGCCGAACGGGCCGCATTGTCGTCGGCCATGGCCGGACGCGGTTCTGCGCGCTGTTCAGCCTGCTGTGCACCCAGGTTCAGCCCAACATTTGAGGCCAGGCGCTTGAACAGGGCACGTGCGTTGCGCGGCTCGGCGTCCTGACGTTCCTGCATTTCCTGTGTCCGGCGTGCAACAACCGGAAGCTCCTCAGTCCGCGGCATGCGGCGCTGCCCGTCGGGGCGAGCAGCGTGCGACGGCACATAAACGCTTGGAATCGGCTGCTCTTCCACAACCGGCGCTTCCTCCGGCTCGAAGTGCATTTCAGCAGCGGGCGTATAGGGCTCTACGAGGATGCCGTCGTCTTCCTGAGCATAGTGCTGCTGGGCGGGGCGCTCGGCGGCAAAAGCCTGGGCGACAGCGGCTTCGACCTGGTTACCGATCTCTTCGACTTCGTCGAAAACCATTTCTGGGGCCGGCGGCACAACGGGGCGGCTGGCTTCAACCGGAACGTGACGTTTCACTGCAAGCGGGGTGCGCGATGCATGCGGCTTGGCGGGCTCGAGAGCCTGCACCATGGTCGCATCCGTACCGGTCGCCACGACGGATACGCGGATCGTGCCATTGAGGTTCGGATCGTAGGTCGCACCGAGAATGATATTGGCGTCAGAGTCGACTTCTTCGCGAATGCGGCTGGCCGCTTCGTCGACTTCGTACAGAGTGAGGTCCGGGCCGCCGGTGATGGA
>JAAZLP010000344.1 GCA_012799265.1 Phyllobacteriaceae bacterium
AGCGCCCGATGAGCGTTTTCCGCCGGCCGCCATCGAAAAGGCCGGCTATGGCGCAATCTGGCAGGGTCAGAAAAGCTGGAATGGCGTCGCCATTCTCGCGCGCGGCACCCAACCCATCGAGACCCGAAAGGGCCTGCCTGCAGGCGCGGATGATGTCCAGTCGCGCTATATCGAGGCGGCTATCAATGGCGTCCTTGTCGGCTGTCTCTATCTGCCCAATGGCAATCCGGCGCCGGGACCAAAATTCGACTACAAGCTTGCCTGGTTCGCCAATTTCCTCGCCTATGCGCAATCCCTGATCGAAGCCGAAGTGCCCGCCGCATTGGTGGGCGATTTCAACGTCATGCCCACCGATCTCGACGTCTATGCGCCCGAGCGCTGGCGCGATGATGCCCTGTTCAGGCCGGAAGTGCGGAAAGCCTTTGCCGACCTCCTAGGGCAGGGCTGGACGGATGCGGTGCGCCATCTCCATCCGGATGAGCGCATCTACACGTTCTGGAAATACTGGCGGAATTCATTCGAGCGCGATGCCGGCCTCCGCATCGATCATCTCCTCCTCAGCCCGGCACTGGCGCCCCGGCTCAAAAGCTGTGGCGTGGACCGCGATGTGCGGGCGAAGACAGGCGCGAGTGACCACGCGCCCGTCTGGATTGAGCTGAAAAAGCGGGCCCGTTAGGCGCGCTCTTCCCATATCTTGGCCAGTTCAACGATGGTCGCGACGGCCTTTTCCATATCCTGCCGGCTCACCCATTCCAGCGGTGAGTGGAAGGCATGGCCGCCAGCAAAGATATTGGGGCAGGGCAGGCCCATATAGGAAAGGCGCGACCCATCGGTGCCGCCGCGGATCGAACCGCGCACCGGCTCCATCCCGGCCCGGCGGATGGCTTCAACGGCGTAGTCAACAATCTCCGGGTTCTTGTCGAGAACCTGCTTCATGTTGCGATACTGCATCTGCGTGATGATCGAATAGGACGAGCCGGGATAGTCGGCCAGCACCTCGGCCGCTATGGCCTCCACCATGTCCCGCTTTTCCTTGAGGCCTGCATCGTCAAAGTCGCGGACGATCATGTGGATTTCCGCCGCTTCCATCGTACCGGTAACCGCCACCGGATGGACGAAGCCGTCGCGACCTTCCGTGCCTTCGGGCGACTGATCATGCGGCAGGCGCGCGAGGATTTTGCCGGCGATCTTGATGGCGTTTTCCATACGGTCCTTGGCAAAGCCCGGATGCATGGCGACGCCGGTGATGGAGAGCGTCAGGCCATCCGCCGAGAAGGTCTCGTCCTCGATCGTGCCTGCCGTGCTGCCATCAAGCGTATAGGCAAAGCGTGCGCCCAGCTTTTCGAGATCGACCTTGTCGACGCCACGACCGATTTCTTCGTCGGTGGTGAAGAGCAACCGGATCTTGCCGTGTTTGATCGAGCTGTCCTTGAGGAGGATTTCCGCAGCCGTCACGATCTCGGCGATCCCAGCTTTGTCGTCCGCGCCAAGCAGGGTGGTGCCATCAGTGGTGATGACATCATTGCCGATCTGGTCATTGAGCTGCGGGTGATCAGCAACGCGGATCACGCGGCCGGAATTGCCCAGGGTGATATCGCCGCCGGCATAATTGTAGTGAATTTTCGGGCGCACATCGGTGCCGCTGAAATCCGGCGCCGTGTCCATATGCGCGCAAAAGCAGATGACCGGCACGTCCTTGTCGGTATTGGCAGGCACCGTTGCATAGACATAGCCATGCTCGTCGAGATGCGCGTCCTCGATGCCGATGGCCAGCAACTCTTCCACCAGAAGACGGCCGAGGTTCTTCTGCTTTTTCGTCGAAGGCTGGGTGAGCGACGCGCCATCCGACTGGGTGTCGATAACGACGTAGCGGAGGAAGCGGTCGAGAACGGTATCGGTCATGGGGTAATCCGGTTTTGATTTGCTCGGAGACTAGCGCGCTTTGGCAGGAAAGAAACGGGGCAGAAGGTCCCGTCGTATGTCGCCGGTAAGTGATGTTCGATGGTGATGGTGGCAATCGTCAGCCGTTGGACCGAGCATCCACGTCGCGCTGCTTCTGTCGTCCGAGATCACCTAAACCTGCGTGGCAGTTCGATATTAGTCGTTCTCTGCGAGTTGACGCTGTCCCCGCTATTTCCTAGCCTCCGCAACAATTTCGGGTTGGGGGAACTTGGAATGGTCCGATCAGCTGTCCTCGCATTTATGCTGATCTTGGGAGCGGCGGATGGCGCACCTGCGCAGGAGACAGGGCTCTGTGTGCCCGGGGCATCGGTCGGCGTGCTCTATGGCGGCGATTATTACGCAGCCACCGTTCTCGAAGGTCCGGCTCCCGACGGCACCTGCCTCGTGACCTACGAAGGCTACCCTTCCACCTGGGATGAATGGGTGAGCCCGGCGCGCCTCCGTGTCCAGGCCGCTGGGGATCTGCGGGGCGCTGTTCAAGAGACGCCAGAGAGCGTCCCTGAGGGCAGGTATAATTGCTATCGTTTCGGGGATGATGGTCCGCAATATATCTATATGGACCTCGTGATCGGGCCCGGGTCGCGATACAGTTTTGTGGATCGGGAAGGGCGCTTCAAACTCCGAGACAATGGAGAGATCCAGTTCGGCGGCCCTATGGCCGAGGCAAAAGCATCGCTTGAGATGATGCTGACGGGCACAGCCCAGATCAATCTCAAGGTTGATCTATGGGCAGATGAACCCCTTCGCTGCTCTCTCGCACCGTGAAGGTCAGCGTCCCTGGGGGCACGGCCTCATGTTGATTAGAAGACCGGCCCGAAGAATCCACTTGCCTCGAACCGTACCGTACGGTACGCCTGCGAACGGAATGCAGCCGAAGCGTTCGGTTGGGCAAAGCACTCAGCAGGAGGGAAAGCCCGTGGCCCTGGCCATAAAGGTCAACGAAGAGACTTTCACCCCCCGCCAGCAGGCTGTGCTGACGGCGGCGCTGGATTTGCTCGTCGAAAACGGGGACGGGCTGACCATGACTGCCGTGGCGCGCCGCGCCTCGTGCTCCAAGGAAACCCTCTACAAGTGGTTCGGCGACCGTGATGGCCTGTTGACGGCAACCGTGCAGTGGCAGGCCGCCAAGGTGCGCATGCCCTTTGTCGATCGCAGCCACCTCAATATCAAGGCGCTGCGCGTCAGCCTCGAACAGTTCGCGCGCGACCTGCTCACCACCATTATTGGCGAGGTGTCCATCACCCTTAACCGCACCGCGATCACGCATGCGGCGCAGGAAAAGGACAGTCTGGGCAATATCGTGCTGGAAAATGGTCCAATGGCCATTCGTCGTCGCCTCAAGCCGATCCTTGAAGCAGCGCGCGACGCCCGACTTCTGCGCTTCCCCTCCAGCGAGGAAGCCTACCGTACTTTCTTTGGTCTTGTTGTCCGCGATGTGCAGATCCGTCTGCTGCTCGGCGACAAGAGCCTCACCCAATCCAATGTCGAGGCCAACATCGAAGCCGATGTGAAGACCGCGACGGATCAATTCCTGGCCCTTTACGGGGCCAAGACGGCCAACTAATCGAAATCGCAGTTTCAGGGAGCAACCCAATGCGCGTCTATTATGATCGTGATGCAGATCTCAACATCATCAAGTCCAAGAAGGTCGCCATCATTGGCTACGGTTCGCAGGGCCACGCCCATGTGCTGAACCTGCGTGACTCGGGCATCACCGACGTGGCCGTTGGCCTGCGTCCGGGCTCGCCGTCGGCCAAGAAGGCTGAAGGCGAAGGCCTCAAGGTCATGTCGGTTGCAGAAGCTTCCGCATGGGCAGACGTCATCATGCTGCTGACCCCGGACGAGCTCCAGGCCGACATCTACAAGAAGGACATCGAGCCGAACATCCGTGACGGCGCAGCCCTGGCCTTCGCCCACGGCCTCAACGTCCACTTCAACCTCATCGAACCCAAGTCGACCGTCGACGTGATCATGATCGCGCCGAAGGGCCCGGGCCACACCGTGCGCGGTGAATACCAGCGTGGCGGCGGCGTGCCGTGCCTCATCGCTGTTCACCAGGACGCTTCGGGCAACGCGCACGACATCGCTCTTGCTTATGCTTCGGGCGTTGGTGGCGGCCGTTCGGGCATCATCGAAACCAACTTCCGTGAAGAATGCGAAACCGACCTCTTCGGTGAGCAGGTTGTTCTCTGCGGTGGTCTCGTTGAGCTCATCCGCGCTGGCTTCGAAACCCTGGTTGAAGCCGGTTACGCTCCGGAAATGGCCTATTTTGAGTGCCTGCACGAAGTGAAGCTGATTGTCGACCTGATCTACCAGGGCGGCATCGCCAACATGAACTACTCGA
>JAAZLP010000345.1 GCA_012799265.1 Phyllobacteriaceae bacterium
ACTTGCCTGGAGAATTTCAATGGATCCCCATTCCACCAAACCCCTCTGGCAGCGGTTCAGCGTGTTCCTGATCCCCCTCATGGTCTCGAACATCCTGCAGTCGCTCTCGGGCACGGTGAATTCGATCTATGTCGGCCAGTTGGTGGGCGTTGAGGCGCTTGCGGCCATCGCCACCTATTTCCCCATCCTCTTCTTCCTGATGAGCTTCATGATCGGTCTGTCGGCTGGTTCGACGACGCTGATCGGCCAGGCGTGGGGCGCCAGGGACATTCCCAAGGTCAAGGCGATTGCCGGCACGGCGCTGACCGCGGCCATCATCTTTGGCATCGTCATCGCCATTCTCGGTGGCATCTGGACCGAAGAGATCATGGCTGTCCTGGGCGCGCCGGAAAACATCCGCCATCTCGCGGTGAGCTATGCACGCATCTCGCTGATCGGCATGCCGGGCTTCTTCCTCTTCCTCGTGGTGACATCCATCCTCCGCGGGGTGGGGGACACGGTGACGCCGCTCTTCTCGCTCATTCTCTCGATGGTGGTCAGCCTCCTGGTCACTCCGGCGTTGATTCTCGGCTGGTTCGGTCTGCCGCAGCTCGGTGTCGACGCGGCGGCCTGGGCAACCATTTCCGGTTTCCTGACGGTTCTGATCTTCCTCTTCATCTACATGCGCGCGCGCAACATGCCGCTGGCGCCTGATCGTGTCCTGCTCGGCGCCATGCTGAAGCCGGACATGAAGCTGCTCGGCCTGACGCTGAAGCTCGGCATTCCGGCAGGCCTGCAGATGGTCATTTCGTCCATCGCCGGCATCGTCGTGGTCGGGCTGGTCAACCGCTTCGGCTCGGATGCGACCGCGGCCTATGGCGCGCTGGGGCAGGTCATGAGCTATGTGCAGTTTCCGGCCATGTCGATCGGGATCGCTGCCTCGATCTTTGCCGCCCAGGCCATCGGCGCCCGCAACCAGCATCAGCTGGGCGCGATCACCCGCACGGCTCTGGTCATGAACCTCATCATCACCGGTGCCCTGGTCATTCTCGCCTACATCTTCAGCGAACGGGTCGTCGCGCTCTTCATCACCGATCCGGAAGTCATCGCGCTGACGGAAAGCCTGCTTCAGGTTGTGCTGTGGTCCATCGTGCTCTTCGGTGGCAGCGTGGTGTTCTCTGGCGTCATGCGCGCCAGCGGCACCGTCTATGTGCCGATGCTTATCTCGCTCTTCTGCATTCTCGGCATCGAGCTGCCCGGCGCCATCTGGCTCAGCCAGACCGAACTTGGCCTCCGGGGCATCTGGATTGCCTACGCGGCGAGCTTTGCCGCCATGCTGGTTCTGCAGGCGGCCTGGTACCAGTTCGTCTGGAAGAAGAAAAAGATCGAAGCCCTCATCTGAGGGTTTCCTCTCCGGGCAAAACGAAAGGGCGGACCGCAAGGTCCGCCCTTTTCTTGTTCAGGTAACGCCGGCTCAGACTTCCGGCAGGGTCATCCGCACAGCGCGGGCACCGCCCGGCGCAAAGACGTCGAGTTCGACATGTACCGGCTCCTGCGACAGGCGACGGGTACGGGCTGACAGCGCCATCACCACGGCAAGCAGGTCACCGACCGACCGCTTCTGACGCGGCAGCATGCGCTCCGTCATGCCGTTCAGGGCCTTGTTGCGCACCCGCATATCCGGGGAGGCGAGAGGCGAACGGCCGATAAAGCTGGCCAGTTCGATAAGAGCATTCCGTTCACTCATTGGGCTACTCCATACACAAGCACCAATTTGCATCCCGTCGGAGGCGTTTCGGCAGATACACGCCTTTGCCTCTCGTTCTTGGTCACCGGCCGGCGGTTTCTCCGCCGGTCCGGCTGGTCGTCTTAGCCCTGCATTGCGAGGCAGGACATGTTCTGTTCCTTGAGGCGATTGCACATCGCCGTCGCGTCATTGCGGTCACCGAAGCCGACGAAGCGGGCGCGGTAGAGCTTCTGGCCGTTCTTTTCGAACGGTTCGACATAGGAGCGGAATTCACCCAGACCACCGACCTTGCCAGCGGCATCGGACAGCATCGAGCGGGCGCTGCTTTCGGACGGGCCGGCGCCGATCTGGACGATCCAGCCGCCAACCGGTGCGGCGTCAGCCACCGAACCCGAATGCATCAGGTCGACCGGCTGGCCAGCGGCGGGCGCCGGGGCAGGGGCGCCGACATTGCCCGGGGGCAGCAGCGGGGCGGAGGGCGCGGTCTGGCCGAGAGCGGCCGGCGGCGCGCCGAGATTGTAGGTTTCGCTCAGCCAGGCGCCGATCACGTCGGTATTGGGATAGAGCGGTTCCTGTTGGGTCGGGGCAGCCAGGACATTGGCGGCCTGAACGGCAGTCGAGAGACCGAGGTCAGCCGGCGCTGGGGTCGGCAGGGCAACCGGGACAGGTGCGGCAGCAACCGCGACCGGCTGTGCCTGGGTCTGCGGCACCGCGCCATTGGCGGCGACCAGCTGCGCCCAGCGGAATTCGGGCATCGGGGTTGGCATGGCGAAGGCAGGCTTGGTCGGGGCAGCGAGCGCGAACTGGGTATTGCCCTGACGGCCGGGCTTCGGGACCATGGCAGTCTGCAGGTAATCGCCGCGACGGCCCTTGGGCAGATAGGTGGCGACAAGCTGACGGACCTTCTCGTCACGCGAGGCGGCCGAGTTGAAGCCGAAGGCGACGATGACGATGTGGCGGTTGTCCTTGCGGGCAGCGGTCAGCAGGTTCGAACCGGCGGCGTTGATATAGCCGGTCTTGATGCCGTCGACGGCGCCCATATAGCCCAGCACGCGGTTGTGGTTGCCATAGGTCTTGCCACCGAACTTGAACTGCGTAGTCTGGAAGTAATTATAGTACTGCGAGAAGTGCTGATAGACGGCGATGCCCAGGATGGCCTGGTCGCGCACGGTCGTCACCTGGCCGCCATCGGGCAGGCCCGAAGCATTGCGGTAGGTGGTGCTGTTCATGCCCATGGCCCGTGCCGTGGCGGTCATGCGTTCAGCGAATTTTGATTCAGTGCCGGAGATGTGTTCGGCAATGACGCGGGCAATGTCATTGGCAGACAGGGTCACCAGCGCCTTGATGGCGTCTTCAACCGAGATGGTCGAGCCAGCGCGCAGACCCAGCTTGGTCGGCACGGCACTGGCTGCATGACGGGAGACGGTCATTTTGGTCGACAGGGACAGGTTGCCGGCCTGCAATTCCTGGAACAGGACGTAGAGCGTCATCACCTTCGCCACAGAGGCTGGGTAACGCCTTGAATCCGCCTGTTCTTCATAGAGGATCTTGCCGGACTTCGCGTCCACCACGATGCCGGCATATTTACGGAGGTTCTCGATGGCGCTTGCCGGTGCAGTGGCTGCAACGCTCGCGGTCACAACGATCAGCAACGCTGCAGCCATGCGGCCGAGGGCACGCCAGGGGGTCTTAGCCAGGGAAATCACCCGGTACTCCAATTACTCAACCGGACTATTCTGTCCGTACGCAACTCGTTTGACGCGACGATCTCTCAGTGTCCCCACGCCAAAAGATCATCCTTCTTGACCCTAGGCCCAGCCCGTTACGATTCCGTAAAATGCAATCTATTTGTCGGCCGACCGTCGCTATTGGGTCACAAGAACCCCACTTCACGGTTATCGCAGTGTGAAAATTCCGTTGGCCACGAGTCAGAAAGTGCGGGTCACAATTTCGGGAAGCGATAGGCCTTAACACCGGCCTGATTTTGCCTACATAATGGGTCCAACTAGCTGCTTCGTTTCTCTGGCGACAGAGTGACTACCACCATGAAGACCTTCTCTATGCCCTCGACTGAAATGCCCGCTCGCCGTCTCCCTGCACACGCTGACGTGTATGCGGGGCCGCAAGACGATGATGGCGGTCGCCATGGCGGAAACGACGCAGGATTCGAAACAGGGACGGTGACCAAGACGCGTCCCAAAACCAAGCGCCCGAACCTTTATCGGGTGCTGCTGCTCAACGACGACTACACGCCGATGGAATTCGTCGTTCTGGTCCTGCAGGACGTCTTCAACAAGTCACATGAAGACGCCATGCAGATCATGCTGCATGTTCACCAGAAGGGGGTCGGTGAATGCGGCGTATATCCATACGAAGTGGCCGAGACCAAGGTCACCCGCGTCATGGATACGGCACGCAAGAACCAGCATCCGCTGCAATGCGTGATGGAAAAACAGTAGGAACATCATATGCCCTCATTTTCGCGCGGACTCGAAAAGGCCCTGCACCAGGCGATGAACCTGGCCCGTGAGCGCAACCATGAGTTCGCCACGCTCGAGCACCTGCTTCTGGCGCTGACCGATGATCGCGAAACGATCGCCGTGCTGACCGGCTGCGATGTCGATATCGACGCGCTCAAGAGCGATCTCGAAGACTTCATCAATGAAGAGCTGGACAGCCTGATCGTGCAGAACGGCCAGGATGCTCGGCCCACTGCCGCCTTCCAGCGCGTCATCCAGCGCGCGGTCATCCACGTCCAGTCTTCCGGCCGCGAAGAGGTCACGGGCGCCAATGTGCTCGTTGCCATCTTTGCCGAGCGCGAGAGCCACGCCGCTTATTTCCTTGAACAGCAGGACATGAGCCGGCTCGACGCGGTCAATTTCATTTCCCACGGCATCACCAAGTCCGGTCCCAGCGAAGAGCGCAAGGTGCGCGGCGCTGACGACGGGGAGGGTGGTCCCGATGGCGGTGACAACAAGAAGAGCTCGGCGCTTGCCGATTTCGCCGTGAACCTCAACGAGAAGGCCAAGGCCGGCAAGATCGATCCGCTGATCGGTCGCGATGCCGAACTGCGCCGGACCATTCAGGTTCTCTGCCGCCGCTCCAAGAACAACCCGCTCTATGTCGGTGACGCTGGCGTCGGCAAGACTGCCATTGCCGAAGGTCTTGCCCGCAAGATTGTCGAAGGCGATGTCCCGGAAGTCCTCCAGGAAGCCATCATCTACGCCCTCGACATGGGCTCGCTCCTTGCCGGCACCCGCTATCGCGGTGACTTCGAAGAGCGTCTCAAGGCGGTGATGAAGGAACTCGAAAAGCAGCCCAATGCGGTGCTGTTCATCGACGAAATCCACACCATGATCGGTGCTGGCGCCACGTCCGGCGGCGCGCTCGATGCCTCCAATCTCCTCAAGCCAGCTCTGGCGTCCGGGGCGATCCGCTGCATCGGCTCGACCACCTACAAGGAATATCGCCAGTTCTTCGAAAAGGACCGGGCGCTCGTCCGTCGCTTCCAGAAGATCGACGTCAACGAACCGACCGTTCCGGACGCCATCGAGATCGTGAAGGGCCTGCGCCCCTATTTCGAGGACTTCCACAAGGTCAAGTTCACCGACGACGCCCTCAAGGCAGCCGTTGAGCTTTCGGCCCGCTACATCACGGACCGCAAGCTGCCGGACAAGGCCATCGACGTTCTCGACGAGACCGGCGCCAGCCAGATGCTGCTCAAGCAGGAAGACCGCAAGGAAGTCATCGATGTCGAAGACATCGAGGCCACGGTCGCCACTATTGCGCGCATCCCGCCCAAATCGGTCTCCAAGTCCGACGCCGAACTGCTGTCCGGTCTCGAACAGAGCCTCAAGACGGTGGTCTTCGGTCAGGACGACGCAATCCTCGCGCTCTCCTCGGCCATCAAGCTGGCCCGTGCGGGCCTGCGCGAACCGGAAAAGCCGATTGGCTCCTACCTCTTCACCGGCCCGACAGGCGTCGGCAAGACGGAAGTCGCCAAGCAGCTGGCCGACACGCTGGGCGTCGAGCTCCTGCGCTTCGACATGTCCGAATATATGGAACGCCACACGATCAGCCGTCTGATCGGTGCGCCTCCGGGCTATGTCGGCTTCGATCAGGGTGGTCTGCTCACCGATGGCGTCGATCAGCACCCGCACTGCGTCGTGCTGCTGGACGAAATCGAAAAGGCCCATCCGGACCTCTACAACGTCCTGCTTCAGGTCATGGACCATGGCAAGCTGACTGATCACAACGGCAAGGCGGTCGATTTCCGCAATGTCATCCTGATCATGACGTCCAATGTCGGTGCATCCGAGCTGGCCCGTTCGCCGATCGGCTTTGGCCGCAAGCGCGAAAAGGGTGACGACGAAGAGGCGATCAACCGCACCTTCTCGCCAGAGTTCCGCAACCGCCTCGACGCCATCATCTCCTTTGCGCCGCTGCCGCGCGAAGTGGTCCGTCGCGTCGTCGAGAAGTTCGTGCTGCAGCTTGAAGGCCAGCTGGCCGAACGCGGCGTCACGATCAACCTCACGCCGGAGGCGGCCGATTGGCTGGCCGAGCATGGCTATGACGAACGCATGGGCGCGCGCCCGCTGGGCCGCGTAATCCAGGAACACGTCAAGAAACCGCTGGCCGATCAGGTTCTCTTCGGCGAACTGGTCAATGGCGGCAATGTCACCGTCGCCGTGGTGGGCGAGGGGAGCGAAGCCAAGCTCGAACTCATCGCCACCCCACCGCGTCCGGCCAAGCCCAAGGCGCTGCCCAAGCCAAAGAAGCCCAAGGCAACCGCCGACAAGAGCTGAGGCCGATCAGCAAAGAAACAAAAAAAGGCCCGGAGCGATCCGGGCCTTTTCGTTTGGCTCAACCGTAGGCGCTATGCCTTTCCGAGATGCTTCGGCCAGAATTCGTGATGCACGGCGGCAGCATCTGCCTCAAGATCGGTTGGGCCAACCACCTCGACCGTTCGCGCGCCTGTCTGCAACACGGCGCGGCTGGGGACCGCTAGACCGATACCGGCAATTTCACCGAGCTTGCTTTCGGAGCAGGCGAACACCACCTTGCCAATACCCGACCAGTAGATCGCCCCCCGCACACATCGCGCAGGGTTCGGTGCTGGAATAGAGCGTGCAGTCGGCGAGAAACGCCGCGTCGTAGTGCTGGGCTGCCAGCTTCACCAGGTTCATCTCGGCATGGTTGGTCATGTCGCGCCCGGTAAAGACGCTGTTCTCCGCCCGCAGGATCACCGCGCCATCCTTAACCAGCACAGCGCCAAATGGCTCGTTGCCGCGGTCCACCGCCGCTTTCGACAGATCAATCGACTCTTGCAGAAACGGCGAATGGTGGTCCATGACTCTCTCCCTAAATCCCTGATGGCACCAGCTTATCTGGAACGCGCATGCTTTCAAGCGTGCGACGGCGCGGAGCGCCGACATCATGCAGGCTGAGTGGGCAGCCTTGATAACGGGTGCTAGCGCCCGGAACGGCTGACACTGCCCATGGACTCGACGACCTTTTCCATGAGTTTCATCAACTGCTCGACCTCAGCGGGTTCGAGTCCCTGCACCAGGTTCTCCTGAGCGCGCCGGACAATCGGGTCGGCAATCGCCAGCGTGCTTTCGCCCTCATCAAGCAGCGTCAGCAGCTTTGCGCGTCGATCGGTGTCACTCGTCCGGCGCGCGATGAGGCCCTTTTCGACCAGACGATCGACCACCCCGCCGATGGTGGTCCGATCATAAGCGATGAGGCCTGCCAACGTCGCTTGATCAATCCCGGGATTATCCCGCACCGTCAGCAGGGCAGCATATTGAATTGGCGTGAGCGACAGGCCCGCTTCACGCGTCTCCAGATCGAACAATGCATTGGAAATTTGGTGGAAGCGCCGGGCGAGATGGCCGGGCATCGCTTTCAAGCTCACGTGATCGCCTCGTCAAATAATTGACAAGCATACTGATGATCAGTATGCGCACTAAATGTCTTTGCCCGTGCCGCCACCGTCAAATGGCCCTGCCGACGACCTGATGATGACGGGAACCATGAGTTCCCTGGAAATCCATCACCAGCCCGTCGAGGGGAGAGATTACAAGTCCGCAGCAACTTTTTCCATTGCTTCCAAGCGCAAGGAAAATCTCGATATTACCCGGCGACGCCTCTGGATCGCGTCCTGGGTGATTGTCGCCTTCTTCGTCATTGTCGGTGCTCGGCTTGTCCATCTGGGTTCGCTTGAAACGCCTCCGCGCGTGGATGGGCAAGTGCTCAATGCCACGCTGGCGTCCCGTCCGACCATTTACGACCGGAATGGCGTGCCGATGGCGCTCGACATTCGCGTGCCGTCACTCTTTGCCGAGCCCCGAGCCATTATCGACGTCGACGAAGCGGTCGCAGCCATAACCATGGTGCTGCCCAATCTCGACCCCGCCTGGCTGCGAAAGCGCCTGGATGGGGAAGGGGGCTTCGCCTGGATCGCGCGGGAACTCACGCCCCAGGTGCAGGACGCCATCATGCAGCAGGGCATTCCTGGCCTCGATTTTCTCATCGAGACCCGGCGGTTCTATCCCTCGCTGCGCCAGGCCGCGCACATTCTGGGCGCCGTCAATGTCGATAATGGCGGCATCGCCGGCATCGAGTCCTTCATTGACGATGCCTACGACCTTGATCTGCTGCATTCGATCGGGCTCGCCCGCGACGCCCAGATGGAGCCCGTCCGCCTGTCGATCGACATGCGCGTCCAGAACATTCTGCACCGCGAGCTGGAAGACGCCCTGATCCGCTATTCCGCTGTCGCGGCGGCCGGCGCGCTGCTGGACATCCATACCGGCGAAGTGATCGCCATGGCCTCGCTGCCAGACTTCGATCCAAATCAGCCCGCGAGCATGCTCCAGTCCGGTCGCTTCAACCGCATTACCGCGGGGAAATTCGAACCTGCCTCGATTTTCAAGCCGCTGACCATTGCCGCAGCTCTGGAGGCCGGGGTTGTCACTCTCAGCGACAGCGTGGATGCGCGCACGCCCGTCCGCTTCGGGCGCTTCGCCATATCCGACTACTACGGCAAGCACCGGATGCTCACCATTCCCGAAGTGCTGACCTATTCCTCTAATATCGGCACGGTGCGCATCGCGCAGGCCATGGGCAAGGAGAAATTTGCCGAGTTTCTCACCCGCGTCGGCCTCGACACGACACTACGGACCGAACTGCCGGAGGTGACGGCACCCGTCGTTCCCAACCCGCTGTCAGACGTTGCGGCAGCCACCATCTCCTTCGGTCACGGCCTCAGTGTCACCCCATTGCAGATGCTCACCGCGACCGCGTCGCTGGTCAATGGCGGGCACCTTTTGCAGCCCACTCTGCTCAAGCGTGATCGCGATCTGGCAGCCGCCAGCGCAAAGCGCGTCTTCAGCGAAAGAACCAGCCTGCAGATGCGATATCTCCTCCGCCTCAACGCGCTTGAGGGATCGGCGCGTCGGGCCGACGGGCTGGCCAAGGGGTATCGGCTGGGCGGCAAGACGGGCACGGCCGAAAAAGTCGTTGGCGGCCGATATTCCAATGAGCTCGTCACGACCTTCTTCTCCTCTGCCTTCCCCCTCGATGCCCCCCGTTTTGCCATGCTGATCATGGTGGACGAACCCAAGGCCGAAAAGCCGGGCGTGGGGCGAACCGCAGCCTACAACGCCGGCGACATGACCGGCCGGCTGGTCGCCCGCATAGCCCCGATGCTGGGCATCCTGCCTTCCGACTGGGTCAATCTCCCCGTCAACGCGCTGGCCAGCGTCTCCTCTGATCTCAGTCCCATTCCTCCAGAAAGCTCACGAGTCCATTCATGACCACATTGAACCGCCGCTTCTTCATGACCGGCACAGCGGCGACGCTCGCCTTGTCGCTTGCAGGCTGCGCGACCACCGCCGACACGGCGACACCAAACAGGACCACGTCAGACACGCGTTCCGTGCCCCCGGACGTCGCGCTCATGTATGGCGCCATCCTCGATGACCGCTTCCCGATCCGCGCCTCCAACATGGCGCTGGTGCCGGAACGCTTCTGGCGTCAGGAAGTCAGCGACCCAACCGGCGAAAAGCCGGGCACCGTTGTGGTCGATACGACGAACCGTTTTCTCTATCACGTCCGGGATTCCGGTCGCGCCATGCGCTATGGCGTCGGCATCGGCGCTGCCGGTTTCGAATGGTCGGGCAGGGCGCACATTGCCTATAAGAAGGCCTGGCCAACCTGGACGCCGCCTTCCGACATGATCAAGCGTCACCCCGAGCTTGAAATTTATCGCCATGGTATGGAGCCCGGACCGGATAACCCGATGGGGCCGAGAGCGCTCTACATTCACAAGGGTAACGAGGATACGCTCTACCGAATTCACGGCAATTCCGACGAGCGGACCATCGGCCATGCGATTTCAAGTGGATGCGTGCGCCTGCTGCCGCAGGACATTATCCATCTCTATGACAATGTCCGCAGTGGCTCCCCGCTTCTGGTCGTCTAGTCACGACAGGCCATGCACCACGGAAATTCAAGTTCTCATGAACCTTTACTCATCTTCGTGAGTTCTCCCTTGACCACGGAAGCGACAATTCATGAAAACTGCGGAATTACCCACGAAACTCTTCATCACCGTGACCTATCTGGTCATGGTGGCGACCAATTATCTCGCCAATGCCCTGCCGCTCAACGGCATCGAAACGGGAGAAGTCTCGGACTCCTATCCCAATCTGTTTGCGCCGGCAGGGATCACCTTCTCGATCTGGGGTGTGATCTATCTGCTGCTGGCCGTCCACATCCTCTACCAATGGGGACTGTTCCACGACGCAAACTCGCGCCGCGGCGAGCTGCTCAATCGCATCGGCATGCTCTTCGGCATCTCCTCGCTGGCCAACACGGCCTGGGTCTTCGCCTGGCATTATGACCAGATCCTCATCTCGACCCTGCTGATCATCGCCATCCTGGTCCTGCTCAGCATGATCGTCGGTACCCTGCGGGATGCCGGTCTCGACAGGCGCGAATACTGGTTCATCCGTCTGCCGTTCAGCGTCTATCTCGGCTGGATCACGGTTGCCACCGTTGCCAATATCACCACCTGGCTGGTCTCCATCGGCTTTGACGGTTTTGGCATCGCCGAATCCATCTGGGCCATGGTCATCATTGCCGTCGCGGCCGCCATCGGCATGTTCAAGATGCTGCGCAATCGCGACATCGCCTATGGCGTGGTGCTGATCTGGGCCTATATCGGCATCTTCATCAAGCACACCTCGGCCGACGGCTGGGCCGGCCGCTTCCCCGAAGTGATCACCACCATCGTCGTCTGCCTCGTCGCCTTCCTCATCGCCGAATTCCTCGTCTGGCGCCGCAAGACAGCCTAGCTGCAATCCACATCACTATCCTGCCCCACGATGCCGCCCTCGGACCTGATCCGAGGGCCACTTTCCTGTCTCACGTCAGGAAAGATTGCCACTAAAGCCGTACGACACAGCGGGCAGCCGGCAAGCCGTGCACCGGTTTGATCGGCCCAGTCGCGTCCACCCTCGCGCCGCCGTAACTCACCTAGACAGCACAGATTTATAGGCTCACTCTCAGCTGCCTTGCGTTTCTAGGGCGTGATTGATGCCCTTCGCAAAGCAGAGGGAACAAACATGAAAAAATCAGCATTGCTGGGGGCTGTGGGGGCTACCGCCATATTGGCTGCGTCGACGAGCGCGCAGGCAGAAACATCCATCGATGTGACAGTGATGAACGGCGATCGCGCCGTTCCGGCAACTGTCGTCGTTCCGGACGGCGAAGGCCCCTTTGCCGCTGTGGTCATGAACCATGGCCATGGTGGCGGCCGTCAGGAGAATGGCGGTTTTGGCGGCATTGCCAGCGCCCTGGCAGAGCGCGGCATCCTGACCATCCGCATGGACTTCCCCGGATCAGGCGACAGCACCGAGCCCTTCACCGAGGGCTATCTGTCCAACATGATCTCGGACTCCAATGCGAGCCTGCAATACATTCTCGACAATTACGACGTGGACGAGAACCGGCTGGGCATTTTCGGCTACAGCATGGGCGGCCGCATCGCCATCACGATCGGTGCTGCCGAAGACAATCCCTATCGCGCGATGGGGCTCCTGGCCCCGTCCGCCGACTGGGGTCAGGAAATGATGGTCAGCTTCCTCGGCGGTCAGGCCGAATACGACCGTCTCTATGCCGA
>JAAZLP010000346.1 GCA_012799265.1 Phyllobacteriaceae bacterium
GCAATGAGCGGCTCCGAAAATTTGGCCAAATGCCATCCATGCGCGAAGTACAATATCTTGAGAAGTGACGTAGAGTAGATGTCTAGTCGGTCTAGCGCGGCTTGATCCAGTACATAGTTAGCTACCGCTCGAGCGTCGTACGGGGCCCCCATTTTTTAGTGCGCCTCGTCCCAATTCTTCGCTGCATGTGCATCAACCTGGATCGGCACTGTTAGCCGAACAGCCGGTTCCGCCGCGTTTTCCATCACCCGCTTGATGACCGGGATCGCCTGATCTTCCGTGCCTTCGGGGACTTCGAAGATCAGTTCGTCATGGACCTGCAGCAGCATATCGGCTTCGACGCCGGCTTTTTTCAGCTCCGGCTCCATGCGAATCATGGCGCGGCGGATGATGTCGGCGGCTGAACCCTGGATGGGGGCGTTGATCGAGGCGCGTTCGACAAAGCTGCGTTCGCTGGGATTGCCCGAATTGGCATTGGGGAACTGGATCTTGCGGCCAAAGATGGTGGTGACGAAGCCATCGGCTTTCACCCGGCGCTTTTGCGCATCCATATAGTCCTTGATGCCCGGGAAGCGCTCGAAATAGGTCTTGATGTAATCGCCCGCCTCGCCGCGCGCGATGCCGAGCTGATTGGCGAGACCAAAGGCGGAAATGCCATAAATGATGCCGAAATTGATCGCCTTGGCGCGGCGGCGGACTTCGGATGGCATGTCCTTGACCGGCACGTTGAACATTTCCGACGCCGTCATGGCGTGAATGTCGAGGCCTTCCTCGAAGGCATCCTTGAGCGCCTGGATATCGGCGATATGGGCGAGGACGCGCAGCTCGATCTGGGAATAGTCGGCAGAGATCAGCACCTTGCCCGGCGGGGCGACAAAGGCGGTGCGGATCTTGCGGCCATCTTCGGTGCGGACCGGAATGTTCTGCAGGTTCGGATCGTTTGACGACAGACGCCCCGTCAGCACGCTCGACTGGCTATAGGTCGTGTGCACGCGCCCGGTGCGCTGGTTGATATAGGTGGGGAGGGCATCGGTATAGGTGCCCTTGAGCTTGGTCAGCTGGCGCCAGCCGACAATGGTACGCGCCAGCGGAATTCCCTTGAGCGCGAGGTCTTCGAGCACGTCCGCGCCGGTGGACCAGGCGCCAGTCTTGGTCTTGGTGCCGCCTTCCAGCCCCATCTTGTCAAAGAGGACTTCCCCCAGTTGCTTGGGCGAGCCGAGATTGAACTGCTGGCCGGCCATTTCATAGGCTTCGGCCTCGAGCGCGGCGGCGCGCTGGGCAAAATCGCCGGAAAGACGGGCGAGGATCTGCCGATCCACCATGATGCCACGCGCTTCCATGCGGGCGAGCACGGGCGCGAGCTGGCGCTCGAGCGTTTCATAAAGCGTGGTGGCGTTTTCGGCCGAGAGGCGCGGCTTCAGCACATACCAGAGGCGCAGCGTGATATCGGCGTCTTCGGCACCATAGCGGGCGGCGTCGGCGATATCGATCTGGTCAAAGCTCTTCTGCGCCTTGCCGGTGCCGGCAAGCTCGCCATAGGTGATGGTCTTGTGGTCGAGCCAGTGCTTGGCCAGGACATCGAGCCCGTTATATTGCGGGCCATCGAGCGCATAGGACATGAGCATGGTGTCGTCGATGGGCGCGAGATTGATGCCGTAGCGTGCCAGCACTTCCATGTCATATTTGACGTTCTGGCCGATCTTGAGGATCGACGCATCTTCAAGCACGGACTTGAGGCTATCGAGCACAAAGCCGATGGGCAGCTGGCCCTCGACCAGCCCGCCGCCGCCGAGAAGATCGCCCGGCTTGGCATGGCCTACGGGGATATAGAGGCCTTCGCCGATCTCGGTGGAAAGGCAGATGCCGACAATATCGGCGACCTGCGGATCAAGGCTCGTGGTCTCGGTGTCGAAGGACACAAAGCCCTGGTCCATGATCTTGGCGATGATGGCGGCGAGCTGATCGGGCGTGGTGATGGTCTGGTAGGCGTCGGGATTGACCGGGATCGCCTTGACGCGCGCATGCTCTTCGGCGGCAAAGCGGGCAGGGCCGGTGCCGGGGACGATATTGGCCGCGAGCTTGGCCTTGGCGACGGAAAGGTCAGCAGATTTCTTCGGCGCGCCGATATCCTTGCTGCCGCCGGCCTTGAGCTCCGGATCGGGCTCGAAATCATCGGGATTGGCTTCCAGCACCGCGGCAAGGCGCTTGGTGATGGTGGCAAATTCCATGGCCTTGAGGAAGGGGAAGAGCGCCGACGCGCTCATCGGCTGGCGGGCGAGGCCATCGAGGTCGATCTCGACCGGCACCTTCTGTTCGAGCGTCACCAGCTGCTTGGAAATGCGCGCCAGATCAGCATTGTCGATGAGCTTCTGCCGACGGGCGGGCTGCTTGATCTCGCTGGCGCGTTCGAGCAGGGTTTCCAGATCGCCATAGGTATTGATGAGCTCGGCCGCGGTCTTGACGCCGATGCCCGGCACGCCGGGGACATTGTCGACGCTGTCGCCGCAGAGCGCCTGCACGTCGATGACCTTGTCCGGCGTCACGCCAAACTTGGTGAAAACTTCATCGGGGCCAATCCACCTGAGCGGCGGCTGGCCGGGACGCGGAATGGTATCAAGAAGGCGGATCGAGCCATCCGGCTCGACCAGCTGCATCAGATCCTTGTCGGAGGAGGCAATGGTGACCTTCCAGCCGCGATCGCGCGCCATGCAGGCATAGGTCGCCATGATGTCATCGGCTTCCCAGCCCTCCATCTCGATGGAGGGAATGGAGAACGCGCGCGTGGCCGAGCGCGTCAGCGGGAATTGCGGCACCAGCTCTTCCGGCGCGGGCGGGCGCTGGGCCTTGTATTCGGGATAGATATTGTCGCGGAAGGTCTTGCCCTTGGCGTCGAAAATCACCGCCATATGGGTGGGCGGCTCGTCACCATCCATGTCCTGCGTCAGCTTGAACAGCATGTTGCAGAAGCCCTGCACGCAGCCCACCGGCAGGCCGTCCGACTTGCGCGACAGCGGCGGCAAGGCGTGGAAGGCGCGGAAGATATAGCCCGAGCCATCAACGAGCAGCAGATGCATGACAACGATTCCTTATTCGCAGATTGAGCGGACTTTACCCATTGGCCGGGAGGATGGCACCCATTTTTGCCAGGACCTGTCAGCACGGCGCATTTGCCGCGCGACCCAACTTTGCCACTTTTCCTGCCTAGGCCGATGTATGGTAGAAGCGGGCAAGGGTGTTCGCATTGCGGACCGGTCGCGGCGACCGAAAGGACTGATAGCATTGCAAACTGACATTAAGGGACGCGGCGCCACTCTTCTGGTTGTGGACGACGATGCCCTGATCACGCTCAATGCGGTGGACCAGTTGACCGAACAGGGGCATGTGGCGCTGGAGGCGTTTTCCGCGCAGGAGGCCCTGGCCATCCTCGAACAGCGCAATGATATTGACGCCTTGATCACCGATTACAGCATGCCCGGCATGACCGGCCTTGAGCTGGCCGAAGCCGCGCGCGCGCTCCATCCGACCCTGCCGATCCTCCTGGTCACCGGCTATGCGGAACTGCCCGATGGCATCGAGCACAGCTTCATGCAGCTCGAAAAGCCCTATGGCGAAGACGATCTGGCGCGCCGCGTGATGGAGCTTCTGGCGGCGACCGCCAGCTGATCAGCGCAGGCCACTGGCCTCGAGCAGGCCAAGGCGTTTTGCGTCGTAATAATAGCCGCGCGCATAAAACTGCACAGCCCGGTCGTCATTCTTGCCGGCCGTCATGTAGGCGCCCGCGAGATAGCGGACGGCATAGCGCAGATTGGTCTCGGCATCGAGAAGGCCCGCAGCTTCGCCGCGATAGCCCATACCGCGCGCCGTGGCGTGGCTGATCTGCATGAGCCCGTAATAGGGGCCGTTGCGCGCAGCGGGATTGTAGCTGCTTTCGCGCACGATGACGCGTCGCACCAGATGTTCTGGGACGGCATATTCGCGCGAATAGTGGGCGATGAGCCCATCAAGCTGGCCGCGCTCGCTGCCGGTATAGGCAAGCAGCATCTCGCTGGGGGCAGGGGGAATCGCCGCCGCCTTGGGGACATGACCGGCGGGCGTGGCGGCGACAGGCGCGATGGAGGCAATGGCCGCGCTGGCGGTCGTGTCACGATTGCCCGGAAGCGGCTTGATGCCGGCAACCGAACAGCCGGCCAGAACCAGGGCCAGAGCGAGTGTGCCAGCAATGGGGATCGGCCGAGCCGTCATGAATTTACCTCTGAACGCCAAAATCCCTCTCTTGGCCGCTAATCGTCAAACACGGCAGCTTGATGGCGAAAACGCGGCCGCAAGGCAAGCGTTACTGGCGGGCCGCGCTCATTCGGCTCAGCGACAACGCTTTGAGCTGATCGATCGGTGCGCCTGGCAGGTCAGGTCATCGCCCCGGAAGACGAACCGATTTTCGCAACTCGATGGCCTTGCCGCGGCTTGCGCATTCAGCTGCATGGTCGTTCACAAGTCCCATGGCCTGCATGAAGGCATAGACCGTGGTCGGCCCGACAAAGCGCCAGCCGCGCTTCTTCAATGCCTTCGACAGCGCCTCGGATTCCGGCGAGGTCGGGCGCAGCACCAGATCATGCGGCTCTTTGGCTTCGAACTGCCAGACGAAGGCCGCAAGCGACCCCGCTTCAGCGATCAGTTCCTGCGCCCGCGCGGCATTATTGATTACCGCCTCGATCTTGCCCCTATGGCGCACGATCCCCGGATCGGCGAGCAGCCGATCGACATCAGCGTCAGTGAAGGCTGCGACGCGATCAATCTCGAAATTGGCAAAGGCGGCGCGGAAATTCTCCCGCTTGCGCAGAATGGTGAGCCAGGAAAGTCCAGCCTGAAAGCCCTCAAGACAGAGCTTTTCAAAGAGGCGCCGGTCATCAACGACGGGAAATCCCCACTCGTGATCGTGGTAGTCAATATAGTCCGGCGACCCCATGCACCAGGCACACCGAACCACCCCATCAGGCCCCTCAACCGTCTTCATCTCTGCTCCTAACGTGTTCTCCGTCCAAAGATGTTTAGCACAAGTGATGACATGGGCTGTCAGCAGGATCGGGGCGTTGAGTATAGACGGTGCGGCAAGCATTGTGTGATTTGGTCGCCGAAGTCGGACTGAGTATCGTTTCGAGGAAGGTTAGTCAGTCTTTGGAATGGGTTTCTGTCGCCGATGGCTGAATTGGTTCGTTACCGATGTAGTCGTTGCTGCATGAGCCGGCGGCGCGCTTTCGGTGCTCGGACGACTGATAAGGTTGGCATAGGCACATTCGCGCAGCGTCATCTGGATAAAGCGTTAGCTTTGCCAACGGTTTGGGCCATCAGGGTCGGGTGCGGATAGGGCGAGCCCGGAGATATGAATAGTTTGGCGCGGAGGCCGAACTATAGGCCAAGCCATTGTCGGTCGCACCTAGC
>JAAZLP010000347.1 GCA_012799265.1 Phyllobacteriaceae bacterium
AAGCGCGGTGCCAACCATGACAGCCAGTGCGCCCAGCACGCGAGCGGCGGCAAACTTTTTCATTGTAGTCCTCCTCGGCAGCCCATTGTGGCCACCTTCGTTTCAGCTTGTTCAGGTCCTTCCGGGGCGGAGGCCTGATCATTGGCTGGTATCGATTTGAACAGGCACGCGGGGGTTAGGAAAACAACCGCGTGCCGAGTGTCCGCTGTGCGGAAACTTATCGCCCTAGTACCGCATAGAGCAGCCAGACGGCAGTGGCCGGAATGGCGATCAGCAGAACCACGCGGACGATTTCCGCCATGAGGAAAGGCACCACACCCTTCCAGATCTGCAGCAGCGGAACCTCTGGATTTGTGGCGCGAACCACAAAAAGGTTCATCCCAACCGGCGGCGTGATGAGGCCGATTTCAACCATCACCACCACGAAGATGCCAAACCAGATCGGGTCAATGCCGGCCGCCAGAATGATCGGAGCGAAGAGCGGCACCGTCAGCAGCAGCATGGCCAGCGAGTCCATCACGGCGCCGAGGATCAGGTAGACGACAACCAGCAGCAGGATGAGCATCAGCGGGTTTTCGACGAACGGCGCGAGCATCGAGGTGAGCGTGAAGGGCAGGCCCGTCAACGTCAGGAAGAAGTTGAAGATGCCGGCGCCGATCAGCACCAGATAAAGCGCGCCACTGGTGCGGGCCGTATCGCGCGCAGCCGTAAGAATACCGGCAAAATTGAGCTGACGAGTCACCACGCCATAGATGAAGACGATGCCAACGCCAACCGCAGCCGCCTCATTTGCCGTGAAAACGCCGGTATAAAGGCCACCCATGATGAGACCAAAAATGCTGAGTGTTGGCAGTAGGTCCTTGAGAGCCGCAAGGCGTTCCGCACCAGTTGCGCGTTCCACCTTGGGGGTGTTTTCGTAGCCAAGCTTGACCGCAAGAATGACGGCCAGCGCATAGGTGACGACACCAATAGCCGCCGGGATCAGCGCAGCGAGCATCATGTCCTTGATCGACTGGTCGGTCAGGAAGGCATAGATGACGAGGATGGTGGACGGCGGAATGAGAATGCCCAGTGTACCACCGGCGGCGACACTGGCTGCCGAAAGCGACATCGGATAGTTCGCCGCCTTCATTTCGGGCACAGCGATACGGCTGATGGTTGCGGCGGTGGCCAGCGACGAGCCGGACAGCATTCCAAAACCGGCCGAAGCGCCAACCGTTGCCAGCGCCAGACCACCCGAGCGGTGACCGATCAGCGCGCGCATTGAAGCGTAGAGGCGGCTCGAAATACCGGCTGCCGACGCCAGATTACCCATCAGGATGAAGAGCGGCAGAACCGAGATCGTATAATTGGTCAGCGACTGCCAGACCGTGGAGGCACCGATCGAAAGGGCGCCATCCATGCCGATAATCATGATTGCGCCGGCAATGCCGATAAGACCCATCGATACGCCGATTGGAACTTCGAGCAAAATGAGCACGAGAACGGCAACAAAGCCGACAGTGCCAAGCGTCAGATTGTCCATCACTTGCCCTTCTTCATCATGGCATGGAAGCCGAACAGGGCCCCCACGGTGGTCAGGACGAAGGCGGCGGTGACGACGAGGAGCGCCTTGTCATAGGGAAAACCGGTATCGGGCATGGTGCGGAAGCCGCCCCAGCTGCGGGAAAGCTCTCGCCATTCGATAAAGGTGAGGAGCGCGATGAATCCGAGGCTGGCGGCCCCCGAAAGGGCATTCATCGCCACCACCAGCGGCTTGCTCAGGAAACCGCGAATGAGTTCTGCGCTGACGTTCTCGTTAGCCGAAAACACCAGCGGCATGGACAGGACGACGCCCAGCGCAATGAACAGCGTGGACATTTCGATAGCGCCCTGAAGCGTCCAGTTGAAGGCAAAGCGTCCAACCACATCGACGATGGTGACGCAGGCCGCCATCCCGATGGCTAGAGCGGCCAGCAACAGCAGGGCTGTCGTCAGCCGAGACCACATAGTGGCTATCATGATAGACCTCGCAGTCAGGACAGGGTGTAGTCCTGAGGTTCAAACTCGCCCGTCAGACGCCAGTATTCGAGCATTGACCAGGGCGCATTCGCCACAACGCGGCCCTTGGCATTCTTGTACCAGGTACGCACCTTGGGCTGGGTCCAGATCATGGCTTCATGGCGCTCTTCGACCTTGGCGTTATAGCGGTCATGCGCGTCCTGACGCACTTCAATCTGGCGTGCACCCTTGGCGGCCATCTCTTCCAGTGCGTTCATGATGTAACGCACCTGGCATTCGATGTTGAACACGATCGAACCGCCATGGGCGTAATTCGTGTTC
>JAAZLP010000020.1 GCA_012799265.1 Phyllobacteriaceae bacterium
ACCTTCCGGCAGATGCACGGCGATCCAGCCTCCCGGCGCGTCGGTGTCATAATCGAGGCCGTACAGCAGGTCGGCTTGCAACATGCCGGCCGCACTCGCACCATGACTGGGCTGCACGAGCACCGCGACAGGCGCTTCGACATAGAACAGGTTCGAGGTCTGTATATCGAGACGCTCGCCCAAGGCTATCACGGCAGCACGGTCAAACCCCCGATAGGCATAGGTACAGATCGCACCCTCGAGCAAAGGATCGCGGCCCCATGCCTGCCCATCGATAATCGCGGCAATGATAAAGTCCCGCTCCGCCGCGACTGCGAAGGGCGTGACGTCGCTGCCATCGAAGGGCTGCTCATAGTTGCCGCCAATGTTGTCGGCCAGGGCCGTCAGGGCGAGATCAATTGTCTCGAAGGGACCGATTTCTTCCATACGCCGCGGCAGGCCCAATTCAAGGGCGCCATCAATGAGGGTGAGGCGTGGCGCGAGCATGGCGCCGATTGCCGGGCGGTCATCGCTGCGTGATGCCTGAAGCAATGTCGCTGCTGCCTCGACAAGGTCGGCAGGCGGCAACACGGCTTCCTTGGGCGCCAGCGGCACGGGTGCATAGGGCTCGCCACCGAGCGCCACCATGGTGAACGAGGCGGCCGCCAGGCCAGTCACACCCACGAGTAGGCGAAGTCCGGGGCGCACCGGAAATGTGGGGCGCTCTAGCATCTGCGAAATACCATTGGGTTCCCCCAGCGAGCCTTTCCCGTTGCCAGGTCAACGGAATAGACAAAGAACTCATCCTTGCTGACCCAGACGGCGATGCTGCTCTCGCCCCATTCGGGTAGCCAGGTCGTCCGCCCCGAAAAGGACATGAGCTCGAACTCGGTCTCAATGCCGGATGAGGACTTGTATGAAAGCTTGTCGGCTCCATTAGCCGTCAACTCAACCGCCGAGGAGCAATCGACAACTGGCTCTCCGTTTATGGTGCCGGTGCCTTCGGGAAAACCCAGCCACCAGCGACCGGAAAAATGCTCTGCGACCCCATTGGGTATCTCCGGCACGCCCTCTCGCGGGAACTCCATCGCTTCAGGCGCCGGCGCCAGAATGATGATGGCAAGACAACTCAACAACAAACCAAAAAGAAATTTTCTGGACAACTTCGCTATTGCTCGCACGTAACAATCCCCCGAGACGTCCTGACTTCGATTGATTACCGACAAGGCTCTATACAGTTCGCCCGCTACGTGGCATCCCCGGTTCAGAGGATTACGGAGGGGCAACGGGAATGGCAGGATCGCTCTGAAAATGTCGTCACTCGATGCACAATTGCAGCTGCCGCCCATGGCGCGGCTTCTGGCCGCCCTTGCGATTTTTGTCGTTTCAGCGCTGGCCGCGCTTTGGCTCGCCACGGCGCAACCTTGGCTGGGCCTGGTCTTGCAGGCCGGTGATGACGGGCTGGTGGTTCTGGTCGATGTGCAACGCGAAGATTTGCCGAACGGTTTGCGGCCGGGCTCGCGCATTGCGCGCATCGGCGCGGTCAATCTACATGCCATGGATGTCATGGAGGAGCCCGACACACTCAACAGCTATGCGCTGCTCAATGAATTTCGGGCACGGCAGGCAGAACTGTCAGCAACGCTGAACCAGCCTCAGGTGCTTGTTGGCTTCGCCGGGGACAACCAGTCCATACAGACCGTCGTGGTTGCCCCTTATGCCGGACGCCCAGCATGGTCGCTTCCATTCGAATTCTGGCTGCAACTGTTTGTGGGTGGCGCCGGCGCACTCGTCGGCGGCTGGATATGGGCCCT
>JAAZLP010000348.1 GCA_012799265.1 Phyllobacteriaceae bacterium
GAGCCTCGCCCCGGCCTCAAGAGCGGCCATATCCCCGGCAGCCTCAATGTCCCGGTCGGCATGGTCAGCACGGATGGTGTCCTCAAATCCCCCGACAACCTGCGCCAGCTCTTCACCGAAAAGGGCGTCGACCTCACAAGGCCGATCATCACCTCCTGCGGCTCCGGCATCACCGCCTCGACCCTGGCACTGGCCCTCCATCAGGTCGGTGCGAGGGATGTGGCCGTCTATGACGGCTCCTGGTCCGAATGGGGCGCCAGACCCGACGCTGAAGTCGAAAACTGATCGGAACTGGCCCCGCTCGCACCGCATTGACACCGGTCAAGGCGGAGGATGGCCATGCTTGATCACACGGGAATTGTTGTCACCGACCTCGCGAAAGCGCGCCGTTTCTACGACGCCATCGCTGCGGCGCTCGGCCTCCAGACCATCGACAATGGCGAAGATGCCTTCCTCTTTGGGAAGAGCGCGACGGAGCCGATCCCCTATCTCTGGATCGGCACCACCCGACCGAGCTACTGGCAGGAAGGCTCGCGCGCCGGCATCAACCAGATGCACATTGCGTTTCAGGCCCATGACAAAGCGATGGTCCACGCCTTCTATGAGGCAGCATTGGCCCATGGCGGCGCCGACAATGGCCCTCCGGGCCCTCGCGAAGGTGCAGGCCAATATTATGGCGCCTTCGTCCTCGATCCGGATGGCAACAACATCGAAGCCTGCTGCCGGGGCCCAGCATCCCTCTAGGCGGCGTAAGCCACCCAGCCGCGAAAGCTCAGCGCCGTATAGAACAGCGTGACTTCGCCAAAACCGGCCTCCGCCAGCATGGCCTCTTCCTCCTCTGGCGGCAGTATGGCCAGCCGACTGCCCATCGCCTCCAGCGCATTCTCCAGCACCGCTCCACTCGCCGTCACGCCCTGCGGATAGCCAGCATGCCTGGCGATCCATTGCGAGCGAAGCGGCTCATCCTGCGAGAAACTGATATGGGCCAATACCAGAGGCGCACCCGGCCTCAGGCGCTCCCGCAAGTGCCGCAGCGTCTCCAGCCGCTGCTCCCGCGCAATGAAATGAAACGTAAGCAGACAGATCGCGCCGTCATAAGGCCCCTGAGGCGCGTCGCTGATGTACCCATGATGCAGCCCGAAACGCGCCTCATCCGGCCCGACAACCTCGCGCGCCAGCGCCAGCATTTCCGCCGATGGATCGACCCCATCAAAACGCCAGGCCTGATGCGCCTCGCCCAGCGCCTTCATCTCCAGCCCGCCCCCGGCGCCGAGCACCAGCACGCTTCCATTTTCCGGCACGCGCTCACCCAGCAGCATGCTCGCCATCTTATGCAGGCTCTCAAAGCCCGGCACCTGCCGTGGCGGCCCTGCCAGATATCCAGCTGCAGCCCTTCCGTCGAACCCTGGGGTCACGCTCCACCTATATGTAACTTTTCTTGTTACATTCTATCTCAGTTCTAAACCGGATGACAATGCAAGAAGCGTCACATCGCCCGGTCCAAAATGCAAAAGCCGCCGGGTGGCCCCGGCGGCTTTCGTGGCCGAGCCTGGGAGGATCAGGCCGACTTGTTCTTGTTATAGAGATCGAAGAACACGGCTGCGAGCAGCACCACGCCCTTGATCATCTGCTGCCAGTCGATATTGACGCCCATGATCGACATGCCGTTGTTCATCACGCCCATGATGAACGCCCCGATCACCGCGCCCGCGACCTGGCCAACACCGCCCAGCGCCGAGGCGCCCCCGATGAACACGGCCGCGATCACGTCGAGCTCAAGCCCCTGCCCTGCCTTCGGCGTCGCCGAATTGAGGCGGGCGGCGTAGATCATGCCGGCGAGAGCCGCCAGCGCGCCCATGATGGCGAAGATATAGAACGTCGTCCGTTCGGTCTTGATGCCCGAAAGCGAGGCCGCCTTGAGGTTGCCGCCGATGGCATAGATACGGCGACCAAAGGTCATGCGCTTGGTGAGGAACACAAAGCCCGCGATCAGCACGGCCATCACCACCAGCACGTTCGGCAGACCGCGATAGGATGCCAGCATATAGGCAAAGAACAGCACCAGTCCGGCCACCAGCAGGTTCTTGACCACGAAGAAGCTGAACGGCTCGACATCATAGCCGCGTGCCTTGCGACGCGCACGTGTACGCAGGGCGAAGAACACCATGGCCACAACCGCCACGATGGCGATCACCATCGTCGTCGAATGCAGCACCACATTGTTCCCGTTTTCCGCGATGAACGGCGTGGTGATCGGGCCCAGCACATCGGGGATGAACCCTGCCGAGAGCATCTGGAATTCAGCCGGGAACGGACCAACCGACTTGCCGGAGAGAATGGCCAGCGACAGGCCCTTGAAGATCAGCATGCCCGCCAGCGTCACGATGAAGGCCGGCACCTTGTGATAGGCAATGATATAGCCCTGCGCCGCCCCGATGGCCGCACCGGCCACGAGACAGATCGCCCCGGCAACGATTGGGTTGGCGAGGAATGCCAGCTCCGGCGGGAACTTCCACCCCACCATCAGCATCGCCGCAAGCGCGCCGACAAAGCCCGATACCGACCCCACCGAAAGGTCAATATGCCCGGCCACGATGACCAGGAGCATGCCCAGCGCCATCACGATGATATAGCTGTTCTGCAGGATGATATTGGTCAGGTTCACCGGCTTGAACAGCACGCCATTGGTGAAATACTGGAAGAACAGCATGATCAGGATCAGCGCCAGCAAGAGGCCATAATCCCGCATATTGGCGCGCAGCGCCCCGATGAGGCTCAGCTCGTGAGCCTGTGCCGGCGCGGTGCTGGTTGGTGCAGTTTCGGTGGTCATGATGCCTTCCCTTCGGCACGCACAATAAAGCGCATGATCTTTTCCTGGCTCGCCTCGCTGGTCGGCAACTCGCCAACGATACGGCCTTCATTCATAACGTAGAGACGATCGGTAACACCCAGCAGCTCCGGCATTTCCGAGGAGATCACGAGGATCGCCTTCCCCTGCGCCGCCAGCTGGTTGATGATCGTATAGATTTCATATTTCGCGCCAACGTCGATACCGCGCGTCGGCTCGTCGAGGATCAGCACTTCCGGATCGGCATAGAGCCACTTGGAGAGCACAACCTTCTGCTGGTTGCCGCCCGAAAGGTTGCCCACCGTCTGATAGACGCTCGAGGACCTGATATTGGTCTTCTTGCGATAGTCGTTGGCGACGTCCATCTCGGCGAGATCGTCGATCACCCCGCCCCGGCTCACGCCCCTCAAATTCGCCAGCGTGATATTGTGCTTGATGTGGTCGATAAGGTTGAGACCATAGGTCTTGCGGTCCTCGGTGGCATAGGCGAGCCCATTGGCGATGGCCTTGCCCACGCTCGACGTGTCCACCTTCTTGCCATGCATGAAGACCTCGCCGGAAATCTTCTGGCCCCATGACTTGCCGAACAGGCTCATGGCAAATTCAGTCCGCCCCGAGCCCATCAGCCCGGCAATGCCAACCACCTCGCCCTTGCGCAGCTGGATATTGACGTCCTTGATCACCTGCCGCTCGCGATGCTGCGGGTGGAAGACGTTCCAGTTCTTCACCTCGAAAACGACCTCGCCCACTTTCGGGTCGCGCGCCGGATAGCGATCATCCAGCGCCCGGCCCACCATCGAGGTGATGATACGGTCTTCGGTGATCTGGTCGGTGTCCATGGTCTCGATCGTCCGACCGTCGCGGATGACCGTGACCCGGTCAGCCACGCGGGAAATCTCGTTCAGCTTGTGGCTGATGATGATCGAGGTAATGCCCTGGGTCTTGAATTCGAGCAGCAGGTCGAGCAGCGCCTGGCTGTCCTTTTCCGACAGCGACGCGGTCGGCTCGTCGAGGATCAGCAGCTGCACCTGCTTGCTGAGCGCCTTGGCGATTTCCACCAGCTGCTGCTTGCCCACGCCGATATTGGTCACCAGCGTATCCGGGTCTTCGCTCAGCCCCACCATCGAGAGCAGCTTGCGCGCGCCATCACGCGTCGTGTCCCAGTCGATCACCCCGCCCTTGGCCTGCTCGTTGCCGAGAAAGATGTTCTCGGCAATCGACAGGAGCGGCACCAGCGCCAGCTCCTGGTGGATGATGACGATGTTCTTGTGTTCGCTGTCGCGGATCGATTTGAAGTGCTGTTCCTCACCCTTGTAGATGATCTGCCCTTCATAGGAGCCATGCGGATAAACCCCGCTCAGCACCTTCATCAATGTCGACTTGCCCGCGCCGTTCTCCCCGCAGATCGCGTGGATTTCGCCTTCCCGGACATCCAGATTGACGTCCTGCAGCGCCTTCACGCCGGGAAAAGTCTTGGTGATGCTGCGCATCTCCAGAATGGTGTTGGCCATAGTGACCCTGTCCGTTCGGTGACCCGTCTAGCCACACGCCCCGGCTCCAGGAGCCCCAGACTGGCAGCGCCCGGTCTCGCGCCGGTCGCAAAAGGTCACATGAAAACAAGTGTGGAGGCCCCGCCGCGCGGGACCTCCGATATGCAGCTTACTGCAGTTCTTCCGGCTTGATGTAGCCCGAGTCCACAACCAGTTCCTGGTAGTTGGTCAGGTCAACCGAGTACGGGGTCAGCAGGATCGACGGGACAACCTTGACGCCATTTTCATAGGTCGAGGTGTCGAGGCCATCCGGGGTGCCACCCGAAAGAACGGTGTCGACGAGGTCAGCAGTGACCTTGGCCAGTTCACGGGTGTCCTTGTAGACCGTCGAGTACTGTTCGCCGGCAATGATCGCCTTCACCGACGGTGCTTCAGCGTCCTGGCCGGTGATGATCGGCCATGCGAGGTCGCCCGAGCCATAGCCCACGCCGCGCAGCGACGAGATGATACCGCGGGAAAGACCATCATAGGGAGCGAGCACGCCGTCAACGCGGCTGCCGTCCGAGTAGTTGGCGGAGAGGATGTTGTCCATACGAGCTTGGGCAACAGCACCGTCCCAACGCAGCGTACCAACGGTTTCCATGCCCTGCTGGCCGGACTTGACGACGATGTCGCCCGAGTCAATCAGCGGCTGGAGCACGCTCATAGCGCCATCGTAGAAGAAGAAGGCGTTGTTGTCGTCCGGCGAGCCGCCGAAGAGTTCAACGTTCCACGGCTTGGTGTCGGCGAAGCGTTCCTTGAGGCCATCAACCAGCGAGGTTGCCTGCAGCACACCGACCTGGAAGTTGTCGAAGGTGGTGTAGTAGTCGACATTGCCGCTTTCACGGATCAGGCGGTCATAGGCGAACACCTTGATGCCGGAATCGGCAGCCTGCTGCAGCACGGCCGAGAGCGTGGTGCCGTCGATGGAACCGATGACCAGGGCCTTCACGCCCTTGGTGACCATGTTTTCGATCTGGGCCAGCTGGTTCGGGATATCGTCTTCCGCATACTGCAGGTCGACAGTGTAGCCCTTGCCTTCGAGAGCGGCCTTGAGCTCGTTACCGTCGGAGATCCAGCGCAGCGACGACGAGGTCGGCATCGCAATGCCGATCTGGCCCTTGTCCTGGGCATAGGCGCCAACTGCGGCGGTTGCCATCAGGGCACCCGCAGCGAACAGCGTCGCGATTTTATTTAGAACCTTCACGTCTCGACTCCCTAAAATCCGAGATGGTTGTTTTTGAATAGGACTGGAGTTGGCTCACACCTCTGCCAAACCAGCACGTCTGCGGGCGCCCTGATGGGCACCCACTGGACAGGCCAGCCGGACCTTCATTCCACGGATGGGCGCATCCGCGCGCATCACTGACTGAAACAGCATGAATCCTCCCGTGGACAGCAAGACTGCCGGTACGGCCCTCCTAGCCCATGGCCCGGAAGCTAGAATGATCAGACAGGTCTTGTAAAGCGCCTTCTTTCGCCACGATTATTTTTTCGACCAACAAAGAAAATTAAACCCCCGTTGCAGGCGATGTTTTGTGACGCTAAAGTGCCCCTCGCCCGCCAAGAGGTCGATGCGTTAGACGATAGGTACCTGTTACTTATTCAAAAGGTATCAGATAAGTTTGGGAGTGAGGACCATTTCATCTGAAGAAATCCGGCCCGACCAGCCGAGCGCCGCGAACGCCGTTGCCGACCATCTGGCGCGGATGATTCTGAACACCATGTCCCCCGGCGCGCTCCTGCCCAGCGAGGCGGAATTGGCGGAGAGATATGAAGTTAGCCGCCTCACCATACGGGAGGCGGTAAAGCTCCTCGCAGGCCGCGGGCTGGTCGAACTCGCACGCGGGCGTCGCGCCATGGTCCGTGAGCCCGACGGCTCCGCCTTCGCTGACTTCCTCACATCGGTTCTGCACAATGACAGCAAAGGTCTCTTTGACCTGGTCGAGGTGCGCATGTCGCTCGAAGTGCAGTCGGCAACGCTTGCCGCCAAGCGCGCCAGCCGCGCCGGGATCGCGGCCATCGAGAGTGCACTCCAGGGAATGCGCGATGCCGAAAGCGCGCAGGATGAAGGGGCCGAGGACCGCTTCCATAACTTTGACGTCGGCTTTCACGAAGCCATCGCGCTCGCCAGTGGCAATCGCGTCCTGGGCTATCTCTTCGAAGCGATGGCGGCCCCGCTCCGCCAGGGCATCCAGATCAGCCGTCGGGGACATGCAGGCCGTGGACACACGCTTGCTGACACGATCGCGGCCCATGAACGCATTCTCGACGCCATTCGCGAAGGCAATGCCCGCAAGGCAGGCGACGCCATGCGGTTCCATCTCAAGGATACCGAAAGCGATATCCGGACCGCGCTTTCCAGCTTTGCCGGAAATCCTGTCTGATCTTTGGGCGGAACCTGCCTATTCAGCCCGCCAAAAGCTCGCTAAGCTCTGATTTGGGAAGTCCATCTGTGGCCTGAATCGAGCAAAGCGCTGCATGTCGATCAAAGCCGCCGTTTATCATCTGACCCACTACAAATATGACCGCCCGGTCTATTTGCAGCCTCAGATCATAAGGCTTCAGCCAGCGCCGCATTCTAAGACCAAGGTCCTCAGCCACTCCCTGCGCGTGAGCCCGGCCAATCACTTCGTCAATGTACAGCAGGACCCCTACGGTAATTTCCTGACGCGCTTCGTCTTTCCCGAGCCGGTGACCGAGCTCAAGATCGAAGTCGACCTTGTCGCCGACATGACGGTCTATAATCCCTTCGACTTTTTCGTCGAGGAATCGGCCGAAAACTGGCCATTCGACTATCCCGAAGATCTGCGCGACGATCTCGCCATCTACCGCCAGGCCGAACCGGCTGGCCCCTTGATGCAGCAACTTCTGGACAGCATTGATCGGTCCCCGCGCAATACCGTCACCTTCGTAACCGGGCTAAACGCCCGCATCCAGCAGACGACGAGCTATATCGTCCGCATGGAAACGGGTGTCTGGTCCCCCGAGGAAACCCTCGCCAATGCCCGGGGCTCATGCCGCGATTCCAGCTGGCTCCTGGTCAACCTTCTCCGCCATCTTGGCTTCGCTGCCCGCTTCGTTTCCGGCTACCTCATCCAGCTCAAGCCGGACCTCGTGGCGCTCGACGGCCCCGCCGGCACGGACCACGATTTCACCGATCTCCACGCCTGGTGCGAAGTCTACCTCCCCGGCGCTGGCTGGATTGGCCTCGACCCCACCTCGGGCCTGCTGACCGGCGAGAGCCACGTCCCCCTCGCCGCCACGCCGCACTATCGCAATGCGGCGCCGATCTCCGGCTTTGCTTCCTATGCCGAGGTTGATTTCAACTTCGACATGAAGGTGACGCGCGTCGCCGAGCATCCCCGCATCACCAAGCCGTTCTCGGACGAAAGCTGGCAGCGCCTTGATGCTCTGGGCAGGAAAGTCGACGCGGTCCTCAAGGAAAATGACGTCCGGCTCACCATGGGCGGCGAACCCACATTCGTTTCCATCGATGATTTCGAAGCCGACGAATGGAATGCCGGGGCTGTCGGCCCGACCAAGCGCAGGCTTGCTGACCAGCTGATCCGTCGCCTGCGCGAGCGTTTCGCGCCGAACGGCGTGCTCCATCACGGTCAGGGCAAATGGTATCCCGGAGAAACCCTCCCCCGCTGGACCTTCTCGCTATACTGGCGCCTCGACGGCAGGCCCGTATGGAGTGACCCGGCGCTCATCGCCGAGGAGGGCGTCAAGACAGGCGCCACCCACGAGGACGCAAAGCGCTTCCTCGAAGCCTTTGCGCGCAATCTCGGCATCACCGGCGACACCATAGCCGAAGCCTATGAGGACCCCGGTGAATGGCTGCTCAAGGAAGCCAACCTGCCGCCCAATGTTGA
>JAAZLP010000349.1 GCA_012799265.1 Phyllobacteriaceae bacterium
GTGGATTGGCCATGAAGGCCATGGCAGCGTCGAGCAGCTTCTGCTGCCCGTAGGACAGGGATCCGGCTTCGGCATCGCGCAGATGCGACAGACCAAAGAAGGCGATCAGCGCATCGGCTTCTTCGGTCAGACCGGCATCAGGCTTGCCGAATAGGCGTGAGAGCATGGTGCCCTTGTGTTCCTGGCCTGCGAGGATAACGTTATCCAGAACGGTCATCTTGCTGAAGACCTGCAGCATCTGGAAGGTGCGGCCCACGCCGAGCCGGTTCAGGTCGCATGGGCGCATTCCCGCTACGGACTGGCCAGCGAAGCGGATGGACCCGTTATTGGGCTGCAACTGGCCGAGAATACAGTTGAACAGGGTCGACTTGCCGCTGCCGTTCGGGCCGATCAGGCCGAGGATTTCTCCCGGGCGCACCTCGAAACTGACATTGTTCACGGCGTATTTTCTGGTGCCGAAGCTGCCCGAGAAATCCCGCCCCAGTCGCGACGCATGACCTGTGGCATGACCCATTTCGTGCAGCGCCGTCCTGTGCCAGTTGATCGGCTCGAAATAGGCGGCCGGCGGCGGCACCTGAACGTAGTCGAGCGACGGGACATAGAAGGCACGATCGCCGCCGATGCGGAAATCGATGCCGGTTGCGCGGATCAATGCCTCGACCCTCGGCTCAATCATGCCGGGTGGCGGCAGCGGCGCCTCGGCGGCAATGTCCTCGGGCAAACCCTCGCATTGCGCCGCGTTGAACACGGTAAATCGCTTCAGGAACGGAATACTGCCTGCTTCTTCGCCCGTCTCCCTGGCGCGGCGCTTCTCGTCCTCTGGCGTGAAACGGTCAGCATAGACCACGGTCGTGCCGCACTCGCCCTTGCGGACATTGCCGCCGAGCGTCAGCGCCTGGCGGAAGGTGAGCCAATGCTGGGTCGGATAGCCGTACTGGACCACGGCGCCCCAGAGGATCAGGACGTTGATCCCGGAATATTGGCGCGCGGTTGCTGCGTTCCTCGGCATGGCGAGCGGCGCTTTCGCCGCCGCCGTCCCCCATGGCTGAACCCAGGGCAGTCGGCCTTCCTCCAGCTCGGCGATGATCTTGCCGGTAATGTCGTCGTAAATATTGCTGCGGGCACCGCCTGCGCGGGCGCGAACCTGTCTGGTCATCGGGTTATTCTCCGCGACGGGTGCCGGAGACCTCTTCTCCAGCCCTCAACCCATCACGGAAAACCCGTCTGCACTCTCACTCTCGGGGCATTGCGGGGTGCCCCCGCTAGACAGGGGGCGGCCGAGGTCCTGGGCTCGACCGCAGAGGAAGGCGTCCCCTCTTGTTTAGCTTTCTGATTGCTTCGGCTTTGAAAAGCACTGCCTATCGTAGTTGAGCTACGATATTAGACTCAAATCCAAACTTGCTATTTTTGATATTATTGTTATTATCGTAGCATGGCTACGATTCAGAGAGACAAGCTAAACAGGCTCTATGGCCATCTGGCGCCGGGAACACCCGTGACGAGCGAGGGTCTCGCAGCTCTTGGCATATCGGCCGACCTCGCGGTCCACTATGTCCGTGCGGGCTGGCTCGAGCGGTTGGCGCGCGGCGTATATTGCCGTCCCAATGACCCGCCCGCCCTGGAGCCCAGCCTCGTCCTGCTTGAGCGACGCTTCGAAGGACTCCACGTAGGCGGAAAGTCCGCACTCGATTGGCACGGTATCCGTCACTACGTTGCGCAGCGGCCGACCCTTCATCTCTACGGCTGGAAGGCAGGGCGCCTTCCCGAATGGTTCATGGATCGCTTTCCGGCCGAATATCACCGTAAGCGGCTGTTCACTGAGAGTCCCGATGCATTGCTGTACGTCCGGCGCTTTGAGAACCGCGA
>JAAZLP010000350.1 GCA_012799265.1 Phyllobacteriaceae bacterium
AGCTGCCGGCGGGATTATCCCGCCGGCACAATTGTCGAGCCAAGGATTTGAACATGTCTTCCGTAATCTTACGGCCGTCCATCGTGGCCGCATTAGTCTTTTCCATTTCTGGTATGATGACAGTCGGCGCTGCAGCCCAAGACGCGCCTGCCACTCCACCAACTCAAGAGCAGATTACTGCGGGGAAGCGCGTTTGGGTCGACGCTGCTTGCGCCAATTGTCACGGCAACAACGGACAAGGCGGGAACAGCAAAGACTTCCCCAAGGGACCGAGTATGCGAACCTCGGCGCTGGACTACTGGACCACCCGAGAAATTATCGCCTGTGGCCTGCCAGGCACCCTGATGCCCGCCTGGGCCAAGGGCGCTTACATCGATAGGGAGTGCTTCGGGGGCACAGGAGAGATACCTGAAGGAACGCGTGTCATCGGGGTCTATGACGAGCAGCAGCTTGATGATCTCATGGCCTATATCAACGCTACATTCCGCAACGGGGAAATGGAGTAGCGGTCGTCTGGTGTCTCTCTGACAGGGCCCTGAACGAGTGCCCTGTCAGTGCATCGACCCCAATGGCTTCCACTGGTCAAAAGGCACTGCCTCGCTTAAATAGAAACCAATAGCCTCGCAATGCATTGGAGCCGCCATGAGCCAGAGCAACAAGATTTTCGACGATCTGGGTCGACTGATGAACGGCGCCGCCGGTGCGGCGGATGGCGTGCGGCGTGAAGTCGAGACGGTGGTCAAATCGCAGGCGCAGCGGATCGTCAATGACATGGAACTGGTCAAGCGCGAGGATTTTGATGCGCTGCGCGAACTGGTGCATGTCCAGGGTGAGGAAATCGAAGCGCTGCGCAAGGAACTTGCCGGCCTGCGTGGCGAAACCCAGCCGAAAAACTGATCCTTGCGGATCGCTGTCCTCTCGGACGTGCATGGCAACCTGCCGGCATTGGAAGCCGTGCTGGAGGATGCTGCCTCGCGCCAGGTAGATGCCTATGTGGTGCTCGGCGATCATGTCAGTGGCGCGGTTGACCCAGCCGGGTGCGCGGCGCGCTTGATGGGGCTCGATGCCACTATCATTCGCGGCAATCATGATCGCTGGGCGGTGGACAACAGTCTGCGCGGCGCAGGATCAAGCGACCGCTTTTCTCACGGCAGATTGAGCCCGGAGCAGTTGGCGTGGCTGGCCGGGCTGCCGCCAACGGCACGCTTGGGCGAGGATGTATTCCTCTGCCATGGTACGCCGGACAATGACGAAAAGGCGTGGCTCGATACATTTTACAGTGGTCGGACATCAACCCTGCCCTCGCTGGAGCAGGTGGCGCGAGAAGCTGACGGTATCTCTGCAGAGGTCATCCTCTGCGGACACACCCATATCGCCCGCACGTTGCGCCTTCCGGATGGGCGGCTGATCGCCAATCCCGGGTCCGTGGGCATGCAATTGGTTCGCGGGACGCCTGACGCGCACTACGCGGTCATCGAGAAGGTGCTGCATGGCTGGCGTACGGAGTTGATCGGTGTGCCCTATGACACCGAGGCGGCGGCCAGACGGGCGGAAGAAAACGGTTTTCCGGGATGGGCAGAAGCCATCCGTTTCGGTTGGGCGGGGCCGGAGACGTTGGACTGACCCTAATAGGCAGCCGAACTGGGTTTCTTCCCGGGCAATTTGGACCCTACCGGCGCACTGTGGACCAGTATCGTTCCGGGAGAGGCGTGGCGGGGCTGTTTACCCTCTGTTAACCATGTGCACCCGAACATCATCCACAAGAGATTGTCGTCTCGGCGGCGGGCCTCGTCCCCTGAATCAGAAGGGCGGTGTAGGTTTGTTTCCGGAGGACGATTCGTAGGCCGTAGTTGCGGCAGGCTAGTTCCTCTTGCGTATCCCAGCAGTGTCGGCCGCGAGGCCGCATGGACGACAACGCCTTGCCGAGGACGGACCATTTATGTCCCTGATTGAATTCGAGCCAGACCGGTCGTCTCATCCCGTCGACCTCGTCGAGCATATCGCTTCGATCAATGACTGGACCTTTGAACGCCAGGACGCTGACGAGATTTCCATCTCGGTTCGCGGCGGCTGGAGCGACTACCACGTCTCGTTCAACTGGATGGAAGACCTCGAGAGCCTGCACATCGCCTGCGCTTTTGATCTCAAAGTCCCTGAAGCGCGTCGTTCCGAGATCAAGCAGCTGATCAGCCTGATCAACGAGCAGCTCTGGATTGGCCATTTCGACATCTGGAACAAGGAAGGCGTCGTGCTCTTCCGCAATTCGCACCTCCTCACCGGTGGCGCAGATGTGTCCCCGCAGCAGTGCGAAGCGCTCTTGCGCTCGGCCAGCGATAGCTGCGATCTTTACTATCAGGCATTCCAGTTCGTGGTCTGGGCCGGCAAGTCGGCCGCCGACGCGCTGAGCCATGTGATGTTCGAGACTGTAGGCGAAGCCTGATGACAAATCTTCGGTCGGTTGGTCCGGTAATGCTGGTTGGTGCCGGCAAGATGGGGCTCGCCATGGCGACTGGTTGGCTCGAGGCGGGCCTGCCGCCGAGCAATCTGGTGCTGGTCGATCCGGCGCCCAGCGATGCCGCAAAGCAGCTGGCGGACGATTTCGGTCTGGTGATCCATCAGGTGGCCAGCGGGCTCGAGCCCAACGTGCTGGTCCTGGCTGTGAAGCCGCAGATCATTGGCCCCGTGATGAGCGGGCTCCACTCAGTCGTGGGTCCGCAGACATTGGTGCTCTCGATTGCGGCGGGCATTTCGATTGCCAAATTGTCGGCGGGACTGGCAACCGGACGGGTCGTGCGCACCATGCCCAATACGCCGGCGCAGATCGGCAAGGGGGTCACCGGCGCGGTGGCCGGGTCAGACATCACCGCAGACGACAGGGCGGTGGTCGACTCCCTGCTCGCCGCGGCAGGGCAGGTGGCCTGGTTCAAGCGCGAGGGCGATCTCGATGCGGTGACCGCCGTTTCGGGGTCCGGCCCGGCCTATGTATTCAATCTGGTCGAGGCCTTGGCCTCCGCAGGGCGCGCACAGGGTCTTGCTGAAGACGTGGCGATGAAGCTCGCCCGCCAGACAGTGATCGGCTCCGCAGCGCTCCTGGAGGCCGATCCCGCGCCAGCAAGCACGTTGCGCGAAAACGTCACCTCGCCCAACGGCACTACTGCTGCAGCGCTGACTGTGCTGATGGGTGAAGACGGTCTTACGCCGCTGATGGAGAGGGCGGTCGACGCTGCCCGTCGCCGCAGCGAGGAACTCGGTCGCGGTTAATGGGCTGCGCTCATCCCTAGGGCCGCGTCGGTGTGTCAAAGCATTTGCGGATGGCCCCTATCCACTCGGCGAGGTCAGGATCGGTGCTGGCACGCGTGCCGTCGAGGATCAGCTTACCGACGAGAAGTTCGCCTGGGCGTCCGTTGAGGCGGAACTTCTGATAATGGGCAAGCGCCAGATTGGCGTCGAAGATCGCGGTGGGGAACCCAGCGTTTCGGCGCATTGAGCGGGCGCGATTAAGGAGTTCGATGGCCTCGTCGATCATCGGACCGGCTTCGGCGCTGTTCTCTTCGCCTTGGGCATTGAACAGCAGCAGCGTGCCGAGATTGCCGAGAACTTCGCTTGCCAGGTCGGGATAGTGGGTCAGCCGCGGATCGCGTTGCAGCACGCGGGCGCCTATAGTTGCGGCGTCATAGTCGCCGCTGTCGATCTGCCGCTTGATGGCATACAGATCATCTTGCAGCGCTGCGCGCTCGTCTGGCCGCTGCTGGTCTTCGGGAATGTCGTCCATTGACGGCCCTCCTCCGCATCAACGGAGGATAGGAACCGCGCGAGCGCATGGCAAGCGAAGTCTAGAGCTTGTCGGTCAGGCGTAGACGGTCGAGGACAGGGTGATCGTCAGGGTCGACCATGCCAACAAGGAACCGGAGGATCATTTTTGCAGCGTCCGGTGGCAGGGCGTCGATGGAGGCATCAATCCGGCTGGCCTGGGTCGCGGACAGGATGGCGAAGAAGTCTCGGCCCTTCTCGGTTGCATAGAGCAGGCGCTGGCGACGGTCTGCGTCGCCGGTTCTCTGTTCGATATAACCGTTGTCGACCAACTGGCGCAGGACTCGGGCGAGACTCTGCTTGGTGATTTTCAGGATATCGAGCAGGTCGGCGACCGGCATTCCGGGACGCAGATTGACGAAATAGAGGACACGATGGTGCGCGCGGCCAAATCCCTGGCGCTCGAGCAGTGCGTCAGCGTCGCCCGTAAAATCCCGGTAGGCAAAGAAAAATAGCCCCATTATATTGAGGGGCAAATGAGCGTGCTGTGGCACGGCCAAATTTATGTCAGTCTTGTTGACACTTTTTTCGTCCGCTGGCATAGTCGCTCCATCACCGCACCCGTTTCGTCTTATCCCAAAGGCATTCCAGTTTGCCAAGGGTTTGACCCTGATGCATGATTGATGGAAACCAGCAGCCCGGATTGGGCGGTGAGAAGAAACTTCTGGAGAGGAAACATGGCAAGCGTGCCAATGGACCAGCGTGATGGCTGGATCTGGTTTGACGGCGAACTCAAACCCTGGAAGGACGCGAAGATTCACGTGCTTACGCACGGTCTTCACTATGCCAGTTCCGTATTCGAAGGCGAGCGTGCCTATGGCGGCGAGATTTTCAAGTCTCGTGAGCACACTGAGCGTCTGATCCGCTCGGCCGCGACCCTGGATATGCCGTTCCCTTACAGGGTCGACGAAATTGAAGCCGCCAAGCGTCTGGTTTTGGAAAAGAACGGCCTGGTCGATGCCTATCTGCGTCCTGTCGCCTGGCGCGGCTCGGAAGAGCTCAGCGTGCCGGCACGGAACAATACGGTTCATGTGGCAATCGCCGCTTGGGTCTGGCCGAGCTATTTCTCGACTGAGGAAAAGCTCAAGGGCATCCGCCTCGAGTGGAGCAAGTGGAAGCGCCCGAGCCCGGAGACCATTCCGTCTTCGGCCAAGGCTGCCGGCCTTTACATGATCTGCACCCTGTCCAAGGACGCGGCCATGGCCAATGGCTATGCCGACGCGCTGATGCTGGACTATCGCGGCTATGTGGCTGAAGCCACCGGCGCGAACGTGTTCTTCATCAAGGGCAAGGAAATCACGACCCCGACGCCGGATTGCTTCCTCAACGGTATCACCCGTCAGACGCTGATCCAGTTGGCCAAGGAAAACGGTTTCACCGTCACCGAGCGTCACATCATGCCGGAAGAACTGGGCCAGTTCGACGAATGCTTCCTCACCGGTACGGCTGCTGAAGTCACCCCGGTTTCGGAAATCGGCGAGTTCCGGTTCACGCCGGCTGACGGCTGCCGCACGCTGATCGACGCCTACACTGCTGCTGTTCAGCCGAAGAAGGCCGCAGCCGAGTAAGTTAGGCTAGGCCAAGATACAAAATTAAAGCTCGCTCCATCGGAGCGAGCTTTTTTATTGGGTTAGATGCCAGACTATTCTGCCGGCATCTTGCTCTGAGGACGCCAGGCTGGTTGCGCGGTCGGCAGGCCGATCAGGGTCTCGCGAACGAGGCCGGTCGTATAGCCGACCGTATTATGGGCTTCGGCGGCATAGGCTGGGTGAGCCATCAGCGCTTCGTGCAGTTGGGGCAGATTGTAGAACGGCACGCTCGGAAAGAGGTGGTGTTCAGTGTGATGGTTCACATTGTGCGGGGCAAAGAAGGCGCGTTCCCAGGCATGGGGGAGTACGGTCCGTGTGCCCCCAAGTTCGCTTGTGTAGTCCATGGAGCCGAAATGCTCGGCGACAGAGCGCACATGCATGAACAGGAAGAATGTCGTGAGGAACGGCACGAACCAGTAGAGCAATACCTCGGTCCAGATGCCCCGCATCGTGAACAGCAGTGCGAAGGCGGCATAGTACGCGAGGCGTGCCAGACGATAGGAGAGGGGCGGCTTCTCGGCGATCTTGAGGCGATGCAGGATACCCATGATGTCGACGATTGAGCCGATCACGACGAGATAGCTCACCAGATCCATCACCCCTTCCTGCCAGGCCTTGGGAAAGGTGAACTTCTTCTTGCCCAGCTTGAAGGTCCAGTCTGGGTCCCTGTCGGTATTGGTGTAGCGATGATGGGCGAGGTGATTGGTGCGATAGGAGCCGATTGTTGTCAGCACCGGCCAGGCAAGGAAGAGATCACCAATCCAGTCGCTGCGTTCCTTGTTGCCATTGGTGAAGCGGTAATGGGCAAAGTCGTGCACCAGGACGGCGAAGGCATGCATGCGCCCGCCAATCACCAGAACGGCTACGAGATACACCAGCGGATGCTGGGCCCATTGCGAGACGAGAATCGCGGCGGCAATCACGGCCCAATCAAAAACGATGGCGGTAGTAGTGCGCCAGGTTTGCAGCACGGAAAGGCGCTTGAGCGTGGCTGCGTCGAGGTAGCTTGCGGTCATGCGTCACCCCTTATGCCGAATGTCGGCAATTGAGTTAACGCATTATTAACCTATCCAGCGGTTTTGCGCATCCCTGTCTTTCGACATGGTTACCACCCAGCGGGTGCCCGTCGGGGTCTCCTCCTGCTTCCAGAACGGGGCATCATTCTTGAGATAGTCCATCAGGAACTGGGCGCCATCAAAGGCAGCCTGCCGATGGGCGGCGAGGGTCATCACCATCATGATGGTTTCGCCCGGTACAAGCCGGCCGTGACGGTGAATGATGGCCGCATCGACCAGGCCAAAGCGCGCGATGGCCTGCTCGCGAAGGGCCGAGAGTTCATTGACGGCCAGTTCCTCATAACATTCGAGGATGAGGGCCAGGATCGGATCGCCGGGCAGGGATCGGACGAGGCCGGTAAAGGTCACCATGGCGCCGGCTTCGATATGGCTAGCCTGGAAGGCAGTGGCCTCCCTGCCAGCGTCGAAGGGTTCGGCGGTAACGCGGATCATGTCAGCCGCCGGTCATGGGCGGGAGGATGGCGACACTGGTCGCCCCGGCAAGTGGTGTGTCCCAAGGGACAATCCGGGCATCGCGCGAGAGTTTGAAGATCGACGGGTCGGCCATGGCCAGATCGAGAACCTCATCTCGCTTACGCAGCCAGGCGACGAGATCGGCGAGGGTCACAACTTCCGGTGGCGGCGTGACCTCGTCGCTCGAGCGATTGAGGCGCTCACGCAGCCAAGCGAAGTATAGGACCTTGATCACTTGCCAATACCCGAAAGGTGAGGCCAGGCCGAGCGGAGATAGTCCCAACCGGTCCAGACGGTGATCAATCCTGCGGCCCACAGGAGAGTCTGCGCAGCGGTGCCGAAGGCAGGAATGAGTCCTGCAAGGATCACAAATGTCAGCGCAACAAGCTGGATCGTGGTCTTCCACTTGGCCAGCTTGCTGACAGAGAGCACCACTGTCTTGTTGCCGAGAAATTCCCGGAGGCCTGGAATGAAGGTCTCGCGGAAAATGATGGCTGCAGCAGGGATCATGTCCCAGCCCGACAGGCTGCCGTCCCAAGCGAGAACCGCGATGAGGATGTTGACCAGGATTTTGTCTGCGATCGGATCGAGCATGCGACCGAGATCAGAATACTGGTTCCAGGCACGGGCGAGAAAGCCATCGACCCAGTCGCTCGCCGCCGCCACGATATAGAGCACCAGCGCCATGATGCGCATGGTCGGGTCACCTGACATGAGGAGCGCAGCAATCGGTATGATCGCCAGTATGCGGGCGATCGTGATGATGTTGGGGACGAGAAGCAGTGGGTTCCGAGTCATGCGCGGAGAGAACAGGATGGGGCGAAGGGGGTCAAGGGGAATGGACGCTCATGGCCTCTTCCAAGTAGGTGGAGAGGCCATGAGCGTTAGTCCCTAAGCCACAGCCTGATTGTTGACGGCGCGGCGCTTTTCGACGGCCTCGGCTAGGGCATGGAGCGTGGTGACTGTGGTCGCCCAGTCGATGCAGCCATCGGTGATCGACTGTCCGTAGACAAGTTCCTTGCCCGGTTCGAGGTCCTGGCGGCCGGCAACGATGTTGGATTCGATCATCACGCCGATAATCCGCTTATCGCCTGCTGCCACCTGGTTGCCGATCTCTGCGCAGACAGCGGGCTGTTTTTCCGGCTTCTTGGAGGAGTTGGCGTGACTCGCGTCGATCATGATGGCGGGATTTACGCCAGCCTTGATCGCGGCCTGGGCAGCAGCTTCGACGCTGTCGGCGTCGTAATTGGTGGTTTTGCCGCCACGCAGGATGATGTGGCAATCCTCGTTGCCGGTGGTTGCCGCGATAGCCGACTGGCCATCCTTGGTCACAGCCATGAAATGATGCGGCTGAGAGGCGGACAGCACGGCATCAAGCGCGATCTTCACATCGCCGCTGGTGCCGTTCTTGAAGCCGACCGGACAGGAAAGTCCCGAAACCATTTCGCGGTGGATCTGACTCTCGGTGGTCCGGGCGCCGATGGCAGCCCAGGAGACGAGGTCGGCAATGTATTGCGGCGTCGTCATGTCGAGGAATTCGCAAGCCGCGGGCAGGCCGAGATTGTTAATGTCGAGCAGCAGGGTGCGGGCGGTGTTGAGACCGTCGGTGATGTTGAAGCTGCCGTCGAGATCTGGATCGTTGATCAGCCCCTTCCAGCCGACCGTGGTGCGGGGTTTCTCGAAATAAACGCGCATGATGATTTCGAGGCGATCGCCGAGCTCTTCACGGAGAGCTGCGAGGCGATTGGCATAGTCCATTGCGGCGCGCGGGTCGTGGATGGAGCAGGGACCAACAACAACGGCCAGGCGATCGTCCTGGCCGGTGAGGATGTTGTGAAAATCATGACGCGCGGCGAGCACGGTGCGCGTAGCAGCGTCAGTGCGCGGATGCTGGCGCATGACCTCGATGGGCGTGGTCAGCGGCTTGATTTCAGTGATGCGAAGGTCGTCGGTCGATTTGAGCATCTGGTCTTGGTCCTTGGAAGTTTGCCGAGGGGCCAAGAAAAAAGCCGCCTCGGAAGTCGGGCGGCTGGCTTGCGATCTTTGGGTCTGGTCTTGTCGGGATCAGGACACGCGCGCAATAGCCTCCGCCGGGAGCGGATAGCTAAAATACCAATAAAAGGTGGCGGCGTTGATCATGGGCGAGACCCTAGTAGAGGACCTATGGCTTTGTCGAGTCCCTAAATAGGCTCGGTGCGCCCAAAGTATTAGCGGAGAAATCGGCGACCCGCAGGGTCGCCGATTTTCGTTCGTGCCAGTGGTTTACATAGAAACCTTGGCGTTGTCGCCCATGTCGGGCTTGGCGCCGCTGGCGACGGCGAAGAGCATTTTCGCTCCTGCGATCAGGCCGTTTGGCCCATCCCAAAGTTCAGCATCCTCGGGGGTAACAGTGACCAAACGGATGTTCGGATCATCTTCGCTGTCCCAGAAAGCCTTGTCGAAGGCATTCCAGAGTTCCTTGATTTTGGCCCGGTCATTGCTGACGTCTGCCTTACCGGCGATCACCACGTAGGAGTGGTTGGCATTGTCGGCGAAGCCAAGGGACACGTTGGGAAACTTGGCCAGTTCCTCGATCTTGTGGCTGTCATCCGAGGTCAGGAAGTAGATCGCATTCTCGTCGCGATTGACGCGGGCGGACATGGGGCGGCTTGCCTGCTGTTCGCCATTCCAGGTGGTGAACATGCAGAAGTCGATCTTGTCTGCGAGTTCCCAGATGCGGTCGATAGCCTCGTCGTGCGGGAGGGTCGTGTTGTTGTCTACAGCCATTTGATGCTCCTGATTGGTCAGGAACAGCAACGGGTGAGCCTCGAAGCTGGTTGCGGAGGGCTCATCACTAATCGTTGGGTCCGCTGCGGGAACTAGGTCCGGTTGAAGTGGTCGTAGATGAGCTGCGCCATCGCGCTTGAGATCGACGGCACGGCCTGAAGATCGGCCAGCGAGGCGCGGGAGACGGCTTTGGCAGAACCAAAGTGGTTGAGCAGGGCCCGTTTGCGCGTAGGACCAATGCCTTCGATCTCATCCAGCGGGTTCTTGACCTGATCCTTCTTGCGCTTGGCGCGGTGGGTGCCAATGGCAAAGCGGTGGGCTTCGTCTCGGAGGCGTTGAACGTAATAGAGAACCGGATCCCGGTGGGGCAGCATGAAGGCATCCTTGCCTTCCATGAAGAACTTTTCGCGGCCTGCGTCGCGGTCTTCACCCTTGGCGATGCCGATAAAGGTTACCTCCTTGGGAAGGTTGAGTTCAGCGATCACCTCGCGCACGGCGCTCATCTGGCCAGCGCCACCGTCGATGAAGACGACATCTGGCCAGTCCGGCATGCCGGTATTGTCGTCCTCGGCATCGGTCTCGCTTTCCGCCGCGAGGCGGGAAAAGCGCCGGGTCAGCACTTCGCGCATCATGCCGAAATCGTCGCCGGCGGAGATGTCGGATTTGATGTTGAAGGTCCGGTAGTGCTTCTTTGAAAAGCCTTCCTCGCCGGCCACAATCATGGCACCCACCATGTTGGTGCCGGAGATGTGCGAGTTGTCGTAGACCTCGATGCGGCGCGGCGTTTCTTCGAGGCCGAATGTTTCTGCCACACCCTCGAGCAGGGTCCGGTTGGAAGCGCCTTCGGCCAGCTGACGGCCAAGCGCTTCGCGCGCATTGTTGAGCGCGTGATTGACGAGGTCGCGCTTCTCGCCGCGCTTCGGCTGCTCGATATAGACGCGGCGTCCTGCCTGCGAGCTGAGCGCCTCTTCCATCAGCGCATGTTCTGAAAGCTCATGACTGATGAGGACGAGGCGAGCCGGGGTGCGATTCTCGTAGAACTGCGCGATAAAGGCTTCCAGCACTTCGGCATCCGTGAGGCTGGCATCGGCGCGCGGGCGATAGGGGTAATTGCCCCAGTTCTGATAGGCGCGGAAAAAGAAGACCTGCACGCAGAACTGGCCGCCTTCGTGGTGGATGGCGAAGACGTCCGCCTCTTCCACCGAGCGGGCGGTGGCATCGCCCTGTGACTGGATGAGGGCAAGGGCGGATAGCCGGTCCCGGATCATGGCGGCGCGCTCGAAGTCGAGGTCTTCGGCTGCCTGGTTCATGTCCGACTGCAGGTGCTCCTGCACCTTGCGCGATCTGCCGGAGAGGAACTGGCGTGCGTCTTCAACGAGCTCGCCATAGGCTTCGAGGCTGATCTCGCGGGTGCAGGGACCGGCGCAGCGCTTGATCTGGTATTGGAGGCACGGCCTTGTGCGGCCCGCGTAAAAGCTGTCCGAGCAGTTGCGGAGCAGAAAGGCTTTTTGCAGGCTGGCGATGGTGCGGCCAACGGCGGTGGCTGAAGCGAAGGGGCCGAAATAATGGCCTGGGCGCCGGCGCGAGCCGCGATGCTTGGTGAGCTCAGGCGCCTCATGGTCGGTGGCGATCAGGATATAAGGGAAGCTCTTGTCGTCGCGCAGCAGCACGTTGAAACGCGGCTTGAGGCGCTTGACCATATTAGCTTCAAGCAGGAGCGCCTCAGACTCGGTTTCGGTGCGCACGAACTCCATGCTCACCGTTGCGGCGATCATGCGCTGGATACGGAGCGGCAGCCCTTCGGGGCGCGTGTAATTGGTGACGCGCGCCTTGAGGTTGCGCGCCTTGCCCACATACATGACCTCGCCCTGGGCATCGAGCATGCGATAGACGCCCGGCGCTGCGGGCAGGGTGCGCACAAAGGCCCGGATGACCTCCGGACCGGATTTAGGGGGCGGGGCGATATCAGTCATGATCGGGGCGTAGGCCCGCTTTTTGGCAGAAATTCGAGGTGTTCGCCGCCATCAAGGGCCAGCATCTGACCGGTGAAACTTGGCATGGACAGAATCGCGAGAACACCGCGGGCGATGGCTTCTGGGCCTGCATTTCGTTTCAGCGGCAGGGCCTCAACCGAGGCGTCGAATTCAGCCTGGGTCTGGCGGGAGTTCGGCAGGACCGGGCCGGGGCCGATCGCATTGACGCGAATGGCGGGCGCGAGGGATTGCGCCAGCGTGCGCGTTGCCGTCCACAGGACTGATTTCGACAGCGTGTAGCTGAAGTATCCCGGGCCGGGATGCAGCACGCGCTCGTCGATCATGTTGATGATATTGCCTTCAACGCCGCCCGGGAGCTGAGCAGCAAAGTCGCGGGCGAGGAACACCGGCGCCTCTGCATGAACGGCGAAATGCGCGTCCCACAGGGCCTCATCGACATCAATGGCGGCATCGGGCTCGAAGATTGATGCGTTGTTGATGAGAACGGTCAGGGGCCCGAAGACTTCCGCTGCGCGCCCAATGAGGTTCTGGCGGTCGGCGCGGTTGGCAAGGTCGGCCCTGACGATGTCGGCACGCCCGCCGGCCGCGCGGATGCGCTCGCAGACGGCTTGCGCCCCATCAGCGGTCGAACGGTAGTGAATGATGACGGCATGGCCGTCCATGGCCAGCGCGTAGGCAATGGCGGCGCCGATGCGGTCGCCCGCCCCGGTGACGAGGGCGACGGAACTGGGCTGGGATGAGAAGGTAGTCAGGGTCGGAGGCATCGGGGAGACCATAGGCCGTAACGGCCACATTCTTCAATCGCTGGCTTTGTCACGTGCACTAATGCGCGGCGCTGACAGGCCATGACAGCAGACCATTGGTGGGATTGAAAAAGAGGCGTAGCCTCCCAGCTGCCGGATCGAGGAGACCGGCGAATCAGAGAGGGTACTATCATGGAAGCAGTGATTGCCATTCTTGTGCAGCTCATCGGTGGAGGAGCCGGGGGCAATATCATCGGGCAGCTGGCCAAGCGATTGAGCCTGGGCACGGCAGGAAATTCCGCCGTGGGCGCCATCGGCGGCATCGCCGGCACCTGGCTGGCGGGGATGATCCCTGGGCTCGATGGGCTC
>JAAZLP010000351.1 GCA_012799265.1 Phyllobacteriaceae bacterium
CGCGATTACCTCCAGCCCCTCCGTGCTGTCCGGCGCCAAAAGGCCCGCATCCACCAGCACCGTTTGGGCGATCGCTTCGGCCCGAGCCGGGTTGGAGGCAGCAGTGATCGCGGCGAGGTCGACACCAGCCTGAACCTGGCGACGCTCGAAATAGAGCGAGCCGACATCGACGGCTAGAACCGAGGCCATGGCCAGGACAACAAAACCAAAAGCAAAGAGAACGGCGAAGGCGCCGCGCTCATCCCGCCAAAAATGCCCTGGTTTCACAGCCCACCGAGCCGGATCGTGGCCCCGGAGACGATTGTCGAACTGGGCAGGGGCAGCGGCGGATAGAGGTTCCAGATCGGCAGATTGGATGCGTCATAGGTCAACTGCACCAGATACTGGTCCGGATCGGAGGGATTTGTGGACACCCGGTGGTCGAGATTGTCCACATCGATCAGCATATAGGCGGAGGCATTGCGGGCGATGAAGTTATCCACGAGGTCGGCCCGCTCTTCGCGGGTAATGCCGGCAATGGATGTGCGCGCGGCGTCCGCTGCCAATTGCTGGAGCGAATGGGCGGCGCCGAAGTAAATTCCATAGGCCATCATGCCCGTCAGCATGAGCAGAAAGACGGGGGTCAGGATTGAGAATTCAATGACGGCCGTACCCTCATCATTGCGGGCCCAGCTCTTGCAGCGACGGACCATGTTCTGTCCTCCCGGGGCTTTTCTAGCTGGCCGGACTTTGGGGCCCCGCCGTAGGCGGTTCGTGAATCCTCGTGTCGGGAAAAATCCGCTCCACCTATGGGAGAATCCCGTAGTGACGACGCTTTCATCGTGGGGACAAAGGCGGTAGGAACCCGGAGAAAACCGAGGACACCGTGACCACCCGCAATTATCTCTTCGCCTCAAACGAGCATGATGTTGCCCTGACCCGTCTCATGGCGACGGCGGCATCGGTCAGTGGCTTCATGAAGGGTGCACCGGGCGGGCCTCTGCCTGGATGGTACCGGGCGGGAGCGGGCAACAAAGAATTTCTGGAAACCCTGATCGGCCGGCTGGCGCTGACCTATCCCGATGCTGGCCAGCCCTATTACGCCGCGCGCGGCTGGAACAATCTCATCTGGCAACCTGCCTATCTGGCAGTGATCGCCGTGCATATCCATGGCGCCTTGCCGACGCTGGCGGAGATTTCCCAGTCGCGGCAGAACCTCGACGTGGACGGGTATCGCCTGCCCGCGGGTCCCCAATTCGAAGGCCCCGTCGAGGCGATGATCGAAAAGGCCGGTCGCGAAATGAGGGTGCTGGCGGATGTCATGCTGGGTGAGCTTAGTGCAGTCACCAAGCTAAAGCCCCTCCCCGCCAAGCGGCTTCTGGCCGATCGCATGCTGGGACTGATGGTGCGGCTGGGGCAATGGAAGCCGGAGCTGAGCATCAATGAACAACGCCGCTATTGTGGCCTCTGGCTTGAGGCCATGGGGCTGACCGGACAGGGTGACCTTGACGTACTGGACCTCGAGGACGGACGACAGGTGCTGATCACCACCCGCAAGGGCTGCTGCATGGACTATCTGGCTTTCCCGGAGCGCTATTGCGCCAGCTGCCCGAAACAGGATGACGACATCCGCATAGCGCGACAGCGGGATGCCGCTGTCGCCGAGATGGACCCCTTGAGCTGAGGCCGCCTATTCGGCGGCCTGCTTTTCTTCGACGCTGCGCTGATCGGTAATGGCCAGCGGTTCTTCCGGCGTTTCGCGACGACGACGGACGCGCAGCCTCTTGATGCGGCGGCTGTCGGCGGCGAGGATTTCGAACTCGAAGGCCGCCAGGCCACCGGTACCAACCACGCGTTCGCCGCGCTTGGGCACATGACCGGCAAGGTCGAAGACGAGACCGCCGAGCGTATCCACCTCTTCGCCATGTTCGCCCGGATCGAAATCGGGGCCGATCAATGCCCGGACGTCGTCAAGCTCGGCACGGGCATTGGCGATATAGGTATCCTCGCCAGACTTGCGGATCAGGGCCACGGCGGCTTCGTCGTGCTCGTCCTCGATCTCGCCGACCACGGCTTCGAGCAGGTCCTCGATGGTCACGAGGCCGTCGGTGCCACCATATTCGTCGACCACGATGGCCATATGGGTACGGCTGGCGCGCATCTGCTGGAGCAGGTCTGCGGCAGGCATGAAAGTCGGCACAAACATGGCCGAGCGGGTGATGCCGAGCTTGCCGATCTTCTGCTTGAGGGCGGGGGAAAGAAGTTTTACGGGCACATCCTTTTCCGGATCGGTCACCGGTTCGGTAATGCGCGCCAGGGCGTCCTTGATGTGGATAAAGCCCTTGATGTCGTCCAGCTCGTCCTCATAGACGGGCAGGCGGGAATGGCCGACCTGACGGAAAAGCGCGAGCAAAGCGCCCAGATTCATGTCTGACGGCACGGCCTGAATGTCGGAGCGCTCGACCATGACGTCGTCGACCGACACCTTTGAAAGCTTGAGCACATTCTGGAGAATGACGCGCTCGCTCTCGGAAAAGTCTGCGGTTTCGGCGCTGCCTTTTTCCTCCAGCGCAACCTGCAGATCATCGCGCAAGGAAACCGTGCGCAGGGCCATCATGCCCTTGATACGGTTCCACAAGCTCGGCCCCCGCGCCACGGCGGGGGCGGTACTAGAAGGAGGTTCCGGGTTTTCGGCCACCCGGATGGCCTTGCTATCTCGATCGTTCATTCATCTCGCGCCACACGATGTGCGGCTCAACTGTCCTCTGGACGGAATGGCCCCCGCGGGGCTTCCAATAGTGGCTTCAATCGGCATAGGGATCGTCGATGCCGAGCCCAGCCAA
>JAAZLP010000352.1 GCA_012799265.1 Phyllobacteriaceae bacterium
CAGCTGCTGATGCTGATCGATGCCGAGAACGGCATCATCGCCCGCAGTGAACCGCTGCGGCACTCGCCCAACCTGATGGACAGGTTTGGCTGGGTGCTGGATCCCGAGACCAACCCGGCCTTCGCCCCGGCCTGGCGGCGCTTTACCGCCATCCTCTCCCAGCCGGACGGCGTGGTGGGTATGACTGTCACCCTGCCCTTTACCCAGGACGGCGAACACTGGAGCGTGACCATCCGGAACACGATCTATTCCGTTGGCGGACTGCGGGTCTGCCTTGCAGAACCCTGCTTCAACCACTGCCGTAACCCCGGAGAAATCCGCTTCGAGGAAGTGCGTATCGGTATGGATGAGCAGAAGCGACGCAGGTTGACCCTCTGGCAGGCCTGACCGCCAGCAAGCCAAAGCCGCACTGACAAAGACCTCGGGCGTTTCCCTGTCCGGGGCGTTTCCCTGTCCGGGGCCTTTGCCGTTTCGAGAGTGTAGTCACAGTGATCGGGACCACAAACAGGACGACCCGCGCCGGAGGTCCTGGCGCGGGTCGATGAAAGGGTGCCTGGGGTGATGGCACCCGATCATGGGTCGATGCGGATTACCAACGCTTGTTGAAGCGGTTCCAGGTCTTGTTCTGGACGTTGTTCTGGGTATTGCCGGAGTTGACGTTGGTCGAATTGCCCGAGTTGATGAGCTTGGTGTTCTGGCCGCCATTGCCCAGGATGCCGAGGCCATTGCCGATATTGGACAGCAGCGAGCTGTTGTTGCCGATGGCGATGGTGGTGCCATTGAGCAGGCTGAGATCATTGAGACCCAGCACGGCGGTCACATTGCCCAGAAGCCCCTTCGACTTGTTGAAATAACCGCTTGCCTGAGCAGCAGGGGCCATGGCGAGGGCAGCAACAACGGAAAGGGCAAGAACAGTCTTGATGGTCTTCATTTTCAGGTACTCCCTAAGAAACTCATGCCTGAGCGACACATGAGCAAGGAGCAACGCGGGGGCGCCTAAATCAATGAAAGCACATGCTTTTATGCGTTACATGCGCAAGATGTGCGCGGACTACGGGTTTCTTCATACGTCCGGGGCAGATTGCAGCACCTGGACGGCACGAATGGCGGCAGAGGCGCGGTTTTCGACACCGAGCTTGGCATAGACCTGTTCGAGGTGCTTGTTGACCGTGCGGGGGCTAAGGCCGAGGATTTCGCCGATATCGCGATTGGATTTGCCGCGCGCGATCCAGAGCAGCACTTCGCTCTCGCGCTGGGTGAGGCCGAAGGACTGGCGGAGATTGTCCTCCTGTCCCTCTTCCTGTTTGCGCGAGAGGCGGAAGAGATATTCCTCGCCCGCGACCATACCGAGATAGGCAAATTGCAGCCCGACCGTCCCCGGGAGCGCCAGCTCGAACCCGCCACCGGGGACCGCGCCCTCGCCGGCCTGATCGAGCCAGCCATGAAAACCACGCGTCATGTCGGGCTGCTTTTCCGCATCGATGCCGGAGCGTTCGAGGAGGCGATTGGCCTGGGGCGTTGACCAGAGGACGGCGCCATTGCCGCTGAAGGCGACGAGGTGGCGACCGGCCGCATCGAGCGCGATGCGCGCGCTCTGGGCCCGACGGGCATTGGCGAGATGAACGCGGATGCGGGCGCGTAGCTCGTCGACATTGATGGGTTTTGAGAGATAATCGACCCCGCCGCTTTCGAGCGCGTGGACGATATGCTCGGTCTCTGTCAGCCCGGTCATGAAGATGATGGGCACATGGGTGAGCGTCGCCAGCGCCTTCATCCGGCGGCTGGTCTCAAAGCCGTCGAGGCCGGGCATGACGGCATCCATGAGGATCACGTCGGGCGTGACGCGGCCGACAATCCCGAGCGCCGCTTCGCCGCTGCGGGCAACGAGGACGGTGACGCCGGAATCCTCCAGCGCTGTCGTCAGAAAGCCGAGCGATTCCGGGCTGTCGTCGACCAGAAGAACGATGTCCTGTTCTTTCTCAATCCGGCTCATGGCCCATCCGCTCCAATGTTTCGGCAAAACTGTCAAAGTCGAACGCGGCCATATGACGGCGCAGGATCTCGACCAAAGGCAGATTTGCGGGATCGTTGGCCAGTTCAGTCAACTTGGCCTCGATCCCGCGCACGTGGCCGATTTGCGCGAGACTGGCCAGTTCGCGCAAGGGTTCTGCCCCCGGCGAGATGAGTTTTTGGCTCTGCGAGAGCGGTTTTTCTGCGCCATGCTGCCAGGTGAGTCCGAGATGGGTGCCGAGCCGGTCAATGAGTTGCACGAGGTCGATGGGCTTGGCCAGGGTGTCGGTGTGGCCGGCATCGGCGCCGGTCGGGTTGGCGCCATCGCCGATATTGGCGGAGAGCATGATGATGGGGGCGGTGATGGCCTGCTCGCGGAGCTTTGCGACGAGATCCCAGCCACTCATGCCCGGCATTCGGATATCGACGAAGAAGAGGTCGGGGGGAGCGCGCTTCCCGAAAGCGCTTACACCTGCACTCTCATCTCCACCGCGGTTGCCCTCTCCCCGATCGTCACCCTCGGGCTTGACCCGAGGGGACTGTACTTGGGGATCGTCGGGCAAGTGCAACGCCCTCGGGTCAAGCCCGAGGGTGACGGCCGGTGGGTTAGTGACGGCTGGTGGGTGGGGGGCGTCCGGTGGGTGAGAGTTAGTTGACGCATGGTCAGAAGCTGATTGATGGGCCCCCTCAGCCCCCATCGCCGCAATCATCTCCAGACACGCTTCCCCGCTCTCCACCAGCAAGATGTCAAAACCCAGCGGCGCGAGCAGTTCGCGCATGAGGGCGCGGTGGTCCTGGTTGTCGTCGACGACCATCAGGGTCTTGCGCGGGCCGTCATAACCGGTGACTGCGGCGGCAGCGGCGATATGCGCGCGGGGACGTTCGACCTTGCTCAGGCCGAGACGAACCTGGAAGCTGGTGCCCTGCCCGACCTCGCTGGTGACCTTGATTTCGCCACCCAGCGTTTCGGTAAGGAGCTTTGTGATCGTGAGGCCAAGGCCGAGGCCGGGGGTGAAGCGGTTTTTCTCCGCTTCGCCGCGCACGAAGGGCTCGAAAATGTGGTCGATATCGTCAGGGCCGATGCCGCTGCCGCTGTCTTCAACGGTAAAGGTCGCAACACCTGACCGGTAACCAATTGCGAACCGAACATGGCCGCTCGACGTGAATTTCACGGCGTTTGAGAGGAGGTTGACAAGAATCTGGCGCAGGCGCTTTTCGTCCGTGCGGACATAGACCGGCAGCGACTTTGCCCGCTCATGGCGGAATTCGAGCCCCTTTGCCTCGGCCTGCATGCGGAACATATCGACGAGCTGATCAAGAAAATCCTGAAGGTTGATCTCGTTGGAATAGACCTGCAGGCGCCCCGCCTCGATCTTGGAAATATCGAGGAGGCCATCGATGAGCCCGGACAGATGCTCGGCGCTGCGGCGGATGGTCTGGGCGGAGCCGCGGCGGTTTTCCGGCAGCGCCGCATCGCGCTCGAGGATCTGCGCATAGCCCATCACCGCGTTGAGGGGCGTGCGCAATTCGTGGCTGAGGCCGACGACATAGCGCGACTTGGCCTGATTGGCGGCCTCGGCCTTTTCCTTGGCGCGCTGCAGCTCGGCGTCGGTGCGCGAGTGGGCGTCGATTTCCTTGAGCAGCAGCGTGTTCTGGCGCGAGCTTTCCTCTTCGGCGACGAGTCGGCTGTCATGGGCCAGCACGATGAACCATGTCATCACCCCAGCCGCCACGGCGAAGACGAAGAAGACGACGATCAGCGTGCCCCCGACAACGTCGGCCGTGTGCGGGGCGGAGCGGCTCGCGAAATAGTAGATGAGCCCCAGAATGCCGCCGAGAATGGCCAGCGCACTGCCCATGGCAATGCCGAAGCGTCCCAGCCGCGTCTGGAACTTGGCAATCGCCCATTCGGGCAGGATCGTTGCCGCGACGGCGTGGCTCTGGGCGCGGAAATGGGCGTGTGGCTTGCAGAGGTCATGGCAGCGTGCGTCGAGCGAACAACAGAGTGAGCAGATCGGCGCCGCATAGGCGGGGCACCAGGCCATGTCTTCGGGCTCGAAGGGGTGCTCGCAGATCGAGCAGGTGACACTCTCCCGGCCCTGCCATGACTTCCGTGGTTTACGGGCCAGATAGAACTTGCCCTTGGTGGCCCAGGCGATAGTCGGGGTGGCGATGAAGCCGACGATGAGCGCGATATAGGGCGCGAGCGCCGAGGCCATCTGGCCAAAGGCACCGAAATGGGCAGAGAGCGCGATCACGGTCGCCAGCAGCATCGAGCCGACGCCGACGGGGTTGATATCGTAGAGATGGGCGCGCTTGAACTCTATGCCTTCCGGCGACAGGCCGAGCGGCTTGTTGACGAGGAGGTCGGCCGAGATGGTGCAGAGCCAGGCCATGGCGATGATCGAGAAAATGCCCAGCGTCTCTTCGAGCAGCTTGTAGATGCCCAGCTCCATGAGCATGAGCGCGATGGCGACATTGAAGAGCAGCCACACAACGCGACCGGGATGGCTGTGGGTCAGGCGGGAGAAGAAGTTCGACCAAGCGAGCGAGCCCGCATAGGCGTTCATCACATTGATCTTGAGCTGGCTGACGACGACGAAGACCGCCATCAGCATCAGCGCCAGAAACTCATTGGGGATCATGTAGCCAAAGGCGACGGCATACATTTGCCCCGGCTCGGCGGCATGCTCCGGCGAGACGCCGGCAGAGAGGGCAAGGAAGGCGAGGAACGAGCCAGCAGCCAGCTTGGGCGCGCCGACAATGACCCAGCCAGCGCCGCCGAGAAAGATACCGAAACGCTGTCGCCACTTTGGCGCGCCTTCTGGCGGCAGGAAGCGGAGGAAGTCGACCTGCTCGCCGATCTGCGTCATCAGCGCCAGAATGACCGCCGAAGCTGCGCCGAACTTGGCGACATCGAAGGCAGCCATATGCCCCGGCTCCGCCATGCCCCCGGCGATGCCTTCAAAGGCCAGCCAGAGATCGAACTTTTCCCAGTCGACCAGCGCGATGAAAATGAAGGGCAGGATATTGAGGACGATCCAGACCGGCTGGGTGATGACCTGGAACCGGCTGATGGTGCGCACGCCATGGGTCACCAGCGGGATCACCACGACGGCGGAGATGATGTAGCCGATCCAGAGCGGCAGGCGGAATGCCAACTCCAGCGCGCTCGCCATTATCGAGGCTTCGATGGCGAAGAGAATGAAGGTGAAGCTGGCATAGATCAGCGACGTGATCGTCGAGCCGATATACCCAAAGCTGGCCCCGCGCGTGAGCAGATCGATATCGACGCCATGCCGCGTAGCATAGCGCGAAATCGGCAGGCCGACGAACAGGATGGCCAGCGACGCGATCAGGATCGCGATCAGCGCATTGGTGGTGCCGTAGCTGAGGGTGATGGCGCCGCCGATGGCTTCGAGCGCCAGAAACGAGATGGCGCCGATGGCG
>JAAZLP010000021.1 GCA_012799265.1 Phyllobacteriaceae bacterium
AAAAGCGGGCGCAGTGATGCGCCCGCTACTATGTCCTGATTCCGACTAAAGCGTCAGATCTTGCCCCACACGGTGCCCGACGGGTTGGAGATCGGAACGCCAACCGAGTTGCCATATTCCGTCCACGAGCCGTCATAGTTGCGCACTTCGTAGCCGAGGATGCGGGAGAGGACGAACCAGGTGTGGCTCGAACGCTCGCCAATGCGGCAATAGGTGATGATCGGCTTGGAGCCATCGATGCCGATGGCGGCAAAAGCGGCCTTGAGCTCTTCAGCAGACTTGAAGGTGCCGTCTTCATTGACAGCGCCGCCCCACGGGAAGTTGACGGCGCCCGGGATGTGACCAGCGCGAACCGAAAGTTCCTGCACGCCTTCCGGCGCAAAGATTTCGCCCGAATATTCCTTCGGACCGCGGATGTCGACCAGCGAGACGTCAGCGCCACCTTCGACGACTTCGAGCACGTCAACCAGACGCGCGCGCAGCGGTGCGGGCTCATCCGGCAGATCGATGGTCGAGGCTGCATATTCCGGGGTTGCGGTATCCAGCGGCAGGCCCTGAGCTTCCCAGAGCTTGCGGCCGCCGTCGAGCAGCTTCACGTCGTGGATGCCGTGGATATCAAATACCCAGGCGCCCCAGGCGGCGAACCAGTTGTTGTTGTCGCCATAGAGAACGACGGTGGTGTCTTCGGTGACGCCAGCGGCCTGCAGAATGGCTTCGAGACCATCGCTCGAAACGATATCGCGACGCACGGTGTCAACGAGATCGGAGTGCCATGCCAGGTTCAGGGCGCCCGGAATGTGGCCGCGCTCATAGACGCCGGTATCGACGCTGACTTCAAACACGCGCACGTTCGGGTTGGAAAGATTTTCCTGCAGCCAGTCTGCGGTCACCAGCGGACCGTCCTGTCCCAGCGCCACGGCTGGTACGGCGGCGATGGCGACGGCGGTGGCAACAGTGGCCAGACGCTTGGTCAGAGAGTTCATTTGAGCCTCGTTCGCTTCCAGTCGCGGCCCTCTGCCGCGTTAGCCAACAGAATGGCCAATCTCGACCCCTTTGTTCAAAGCACTACCGTCCAAATAACTGTCAGGCAGGATAAAAAAGTCCAACCCGAGCCATCGTTAGAAAGAATTTTTGTCTAGCGCGTGTGTCGGGTAGGCGTCGGCGGCTTGTAGATTGTTCTCCCAATCGGCATCGGACGAGCAATTCGTTCTTCAAAGTGCTGCGGCCGAGGGTGATCTGCGTCCCATAGGTCGATTTCAGAGCACTTGAGTGCATCGGTCCGCCTATGAGTCCGCGTGGCCCGCTCCATCGCCCCTTTTGTGCTCCCCTTTTGCGGCCGATAGGCGTCAAACGCATCCAGGAGCGCCCTTCCTGCGTAGTGCTCCGGTAACCGGAGACATTTCATGGCACGACGCGACGAGAAAATCTGGATCATCGGCGGTTCAAGCGGGATCGGCCTTGCCCTGGCGGAGGCCTATGCGAGACGCGGCGCCCATGTGCTGATCAGCGGCCGCAAGGCCGAGGCGCTCGATGAGGCCGTGGTCAACATCGGTGCCAATGCCACCGGCGCCGTCGCCGACGTCGTCGATCTCGAAAGCCTCAATGCCGCGGCAAAAGCCCATGGCCCCTTCGACCGGGTCATTAACGCCGCGGCCATCTACGATCCGAGCCCGGTATTGAAGGCCGATCAGAAAAAGGCTGAGGCCATCTATGAGGTAAATCTGGTCGGGAGTTTCAATGCCGCCCGCGTCGGCGCATCCCATCTCCGTAAGGGCGGCCAATTGGCGCTGTTCGGCTCGGCAGCGGCCATTTTCGGCCTGCCACAGGGGCAGGTCTATTCCTCAACCAAGGCCGCCATCGTCAATCTGGCGCAGAGCCTGCGCGTGGAGCTGGCGCCGGAAGTCGATGTGCGTCTGATCACGCCGGGCTTTGTCAAAACCCCGCTGACCGACATGAACAATTTCCAGATGCCCGGCATCATGGAGCCGGAAGAGGCCGCCCGCCGCATCATTGCCGGGCTGGATGGAAAGGCGTTTGACATCGCCTTTCCCCGTCGCCTGATCTGGCCGCTGCGCCTTCTGTCAGCGCTGCCAAAGCCTCTGGCCTTCGCGTTGACCTCCCGCCTCAAACAGTGATGCGGGCGGCAAAGTAGCCGGCAACGGCTGCGGCGCTCGAAAGGGCGCCGCCCCAGATGAGATCAACGACGCTGACCTTGGCCGACCAGCCCTTGAGCGTCGCCAGATTGGTCATGTCATAGGTGCCATAGGCGAGAAGCCCCAAAGCCCCGCCAGCCAGCAGCGCCCATACCCAGGACTGCGCCGACAGCGCCGGCAGCACGGCGAAGCCAACAATGCCCGCGACATAGAAAAGATAGAAGGCGCCGGCGGCGAACATGTTGGGCTTTTCGAGCAGCAGCGCGCCGATCTCCGAGCGGTAGAAGCCGATGGCCACGATGGCCAGCCAGACAAAGTCGAGCGCGAAGAAGACAACCGCACTCCCGGCATAGGCAGCGAGCATTGTTCCGAGCGAAAAGCCGGCCATCGAAAACTCCTTAAATACCGAACAGGGGTTGCACCAACCGCAACAGGCGGCTGCTGAATTTGAGCGGCGCGTCGGTGATCGCGAGACAGATGCAATCCTCGTCCTTGCCGGCAATCGGCTGGTGAACGAGATCGCCATCGGCATCCTCGATATCGCCCGGGCCAAAGCTGTCGACCTCGTCGTGGAAGCTTCCCTTGAGCACGAGCGTCAGCTCGCGCCCGCCATGCGTGTGCTCGGGCACCGGCTTGCCGGCCGGGATTTTCAGCAGTCGCGCCTGGGTTTCCTTGTCGCCGGTCTTGATCAGGATCTGCTGGGCAACGCCCAGATTGGTCCATTTGAGATCGGACAGGTCGCCCCCGAGATAGGACCGCAGCGGCTCGGGTAGTTCAGGTTTTCTCGCCGGCGGCGCAACCGGCGCCGCCTTAGCGGGCGCGGGCTCAGCCGAAAGCCGTGCCTTGAGCTGTTCCCAGGAATCCTCCGGTCCAGCGACCGGGGTCAGTTCCTCGACCAGCGCAGCGCCCGCAGCCTCTGCCACCGCAACGGCCTTCCGGCACTCGGCGCACATGGCAAGGTGGGCGGCTACGGCCAGCGACCAGCCTTCGGAGAGGTGCCCGGCGGCATAGTCCACGATCAGATCTTCCCTGAGGTGATGACGGACGTTCATTTCATCTCCTCCAGGGTGGTGCGCAGCCGCCCGAAGGCCAGACGGATGCGGGATTTGACCGTGCCGATCGGCAGGCCGAGTTTTTTGGCAATGGTGCTGTGTGATGCTTCATCGAAAAAGGACAGGCGAATGAGGTCGACCTGCTCCTGGGGCAGGCGCTGGAGGGCGCGATGGAGCGCGTCGTGATCCTGTTTCTGGACGATCAGATTGGCGGCGTCCGGCTCGGGTTCGCCCCTGAGTGCCGGGTCATCCGGGTCGATGGCAGGGCGCTTCTGCTTGCGCCAGGCATCGATCCAGATGTTACGCGCGATGGTGAAAATCCACGCCGAAGCAGGCCCGCGCGCCGGGTCGTATTGCCCGGCCTTGTGCCAGATCGCCAGCATGGTCTCTTGCATCAGGTCTTCTGCCGCCTGACCATTGCGGGTCAGCTTGAGGAGATATGCCCGGATGCGCGGCGCGTATTCCTTGAACAGGGTCTCGAAGGCCGCCATGTCCGCCGACATGGCTATGGCGACGATCTGTTCGCTCATGTCTGCGGCGGGCAGGGAGGGCTTTTCGCTATCAGACATGGAAGCGTCTTTGGCTGGCAGCCGCGCGCTCTTGCGACGGTGCATTGGTAATGCGCCATTCTTGCATGCTGATGAGGGTGGGTAAATCGCCAGGGTCATGCCAGCAAGAACGGCACCCAAATGAGACTGGATCACTCACATGCCGAAAAAGTCATCCCGAGCGCGATTTTGCGACTAAATTTGCACGCCGACCAATCCGAACGAGCCTGGCACGCGTAAGGGTACAAAACAGTTCAGGATTATCGACATGTTCCAGACCACCGGAATTCCCCACAACGCGCAGCCCCACCGCCAGCGTATTGCGGTTATCGGCAGCGGCGTCTCCGGGCTTTCCGCCGCCTGGCTTTTGTCAAAGACCAATGACGTGGTGATCTACGAGGCTGAAAGCCGCGCCGGTGGCCATGCCAATACCGTCGATGTGCCGGGCACCGGACCGGTCGATACCGGTTTCATCGTCTATAACGAGAAGAGCTATCCGAACTTCACCGCCATGATGAGCCATCTCGGCGTCGAGAGCATTCGCTCCCAGATGTCCTTCTCGGCTTCGCTTGATCAGGGCGGGTTTGAATATTGCGGCGAAGGCCTTGGCGGGCTTCTCGCGCAGAAGCGCAATGCCTTCCGCCCACGCTTCTGGGGCATGTTCCGCGACCTTCTGCGCTTTTACCGCGAAGCGCCCGAAGTGCTGAACCGGGCCGATCTCCAGCATCTGACGCTCGACGAATATCTGCGCGCCCAGCGCTATTCGCAGTCTTTTGTCGACGACCATCTCCTGCCGCTGGCAGCGGCGATCTGGTCCTCCTCGGCCAGCGATATCCGCTCCTACCCGCTGCTGGCCTTTGTGCGCTTCTTCCAAAGCCACAACCTCCTGCAGATCTGGGAACGCCCCAACTGGCGTACCGTCAAGGGCGGCAGCCGCTCTTATGTCAACGCGCTGCTCGCCCAGTTTGCCGGGGAGATCCGTCTCTCAACGCCCGTCTCGAAGATTGAGCGGGATGCCAAAGGCGTCACCATCGTCGACCAAAAGGGACATCGTGACCGCTTCGACAATGTGCTGATCGCCACGCATGCGGATCAGGCGCTGGCCATGCTGGCGCAGCCGACTGTTGAAGAAAAAGAGATTCTGGGTGCCTTCGGCTATACGGAAAACACGGCAGTCCTCCACAGCGATACGGCTTTCATGCCCATGCGTCGCCGTGTGTGGTCCTGCTGGAATTATATGGCCGTTGACCAGGCCGAGAGCGCCCATCCGCTCTGCGTCAGCTATTGGATGAACCGTCTGCAGAGCCTTGAAGGTCGCGATCTTTTCGTGACGCTCAATCCGCCTCGCGATCCCAGGGATGAGATCGTCCGCTTCACCTATACCCATCCCCTCTTCGACAATGCTGCCATCAAGGCCCAGGAAAATCTCTGGCGCCTTCAGGGCCAGTACCGCACCTGGTTTGCGGGCGCCCATTTCGGTCGCGGCTTCCATGAGGATGGCCTGCAATCCGGTCTCGCCGCCGCCGAGGGCATGGGCGCCCTGCCGCGTCCCTGGATCGTTCCCAATCCGTCCGGCCGCATCACGCTCGCGCCGCCTGCGGCCGCGCTCGCCGCATGACCGGCTCGGCCATCTATGTCGGGCAGGTGGTGCATCAGCGCCACCGCCCCAAAAAGCACCACCTGCGTTATCGGGTGTTTTCGGTGCTGCTCGACCTGGATGACCTGGAGCAGCTCAACACGCTCCGCCTCTTTGGCCACAACCGCTGGTCCCTGTTCTCCTTTCGCGACAGGGATCATGCCGATGGCGGCAATCTGCGCGATTGGGTGACCGATCAATTGCGTGCCGAGGGCATCGCTGCGCCCTCCCGCATAAGGCTCCTCTGCTATCCGCGCATTCTCGGCTATGTCTTCAACCCGCTGACCGTCTGGTTCTGCGATGACGCTGAGGGCAAGCCGCTCGCGACCATCTATGAGGTCCACAACACCTTTGGTGAGCGCCATACCTATGTGCTGAAATCCGGTGACGAACAGGCGGCCGACAAGACCTTCTACGTCTCGCCCTTCATCGACATGGATTGCCGCTACGCCTTTACCCTGACCCAGCCCGGTGACGCCATCCGCGTCGCCATCAATGAGAGCCAGAACGGCGAGCCGCTCCTCTACGCTGCCTTCACCGGCAAGGCGCAGCCCTTCACCGACAGGACGCTGCTGAAGCTCTTCTTCACCCACCCCCTGATGACCTTCAAGGTCACCGCCGGCATCTATTGGGAAGCCCTGCGGCTCCTCGCAAAAGGCATCAAGGTGCGCTGGTACACTACCCGCAAAAAAGGCGCCCCCAAGGGAGCGCCTCAAATCGTTCAGCGGGAAATCGAACCTACCAGTTGAAATCGGGTCCGTTCTCACGGGCGCCGAGCAGGAACATGTCGGCAATCAGCTTGAACGGCGCCATGTCGACATCGCTCTCATGGGCATCGAGCAGATCGGCGAAGCGGTCATAGATGCCCGCATATTCCTCGTCGCCATGTTCGAGTACGGTCTCGCCATTGATCTTGAGCCGGCGACCGCCGCCTTCGAGCTTGAGGTCGGTCCCGGTGCCGGTCACGACATGCACCGTCCAGATTTCTCCGCTCTCCTCAAGCCAGTTGAAGCCTGCCGACATGTCCGGCTGATGCGGCTGACCCGACTTGAAGCTGACCTCGACATCGACCGGTGATTGGCGATTGGCCGGGAAGGTGAGGCGCGAGGCACCCACAAAGACCGGGAAGGGCATGATCTTGGAAAAGATCGACATCGCATTGATGCCGGGATCGCAGACGCCAAAGCCACCGGCCTCCCAGACCCAGTCCTGTCCCGGATGCCATTTACGCACGCTTTCACGCCAGTCGATGCGCACCGATTTGACGCCCTCTTCGGCAAGGATCGCCTTGGTCCGCTCAACGGCGGCGTTATACTGGCTGTGCCAGGTCTGGAACAGGACGCGATCAAGCCGCTTGGCATAGGCAATGAGATCTTCGATCTCGGAAATCGTCGTGGTCGGCGGCTTTTCCATCATCACGTCCTTGCCTGCGGCAAGCGCCTCGCGAACAATGGCGTGGCGGACGCTGGGCGGGGTACAGACGGAGACGAGATTGACCTCGGGCATGGCTTCATAGAGCTCGGCCGCCGTGCGGAAGACGGGCACATCACGATGGCCAATGCCGCGGGTCGAGACCGTCGCCGCCAGCTCGAAATCGTCCGAGGCATCAATGACCGGCAGATGCTGGTCAATGGCAATCTTGCCGACGCCGATAAGTGCGATCTTCCGCTTCGCCATCCCGAGCCTCCTCTATATGGGCGCGCGCTTTAGAGCAGACGCAACCCGCCCCTGCCAAGGGGTGTTCTTGTCAAAAGTATGATTTTATTCCGCAGGTGGTTGCCAGAGCTCTATCTGGTTCCCCTCCGGGTCATGGATGCGGGCAAAGCGACCGGTTTCCGGCGTGTCCCATTCATCCGGCCGTGTCTCGACAGCGATGCCAGCGGCCTTAAGCTGGTCCATCATCGCGTCGAGGTCATCGACCCGGAAATTGATCATCCATTGCTTGTCTTCGGGAAAGTACTCGGTGCTCTGCTTGAACGGCGCAAAGACCGTCATCCCGGCCTCCTGGCTCCACAATTCGGTGACGCCAAGATGGGTCTCATACCATTCCGCCAACGCCTTGGTGTCGCTTGAGCGGAAGAAAATCCCGCCAATACCGGTAACCCTCGCCATTCCTTCCTCCCTAGTCGATGATGATCGCCCTGAAGTCGTTGACATTGGTGCCCGTCGGCCCGGTGACAAAGAGATCGCCGATGGCGGCAAAGGCTGAATAAGCGTCGTTATTGGCGAGCGCCGCCTGCGGATCAATCCCCGCTTCACGCATCCGCCGCGCCGAGCTGCCATCGACAAAGGCACCGGCATTGTCTTCCGAACCATCGATGCCGTCTGTGTCGCCGGCCAGCGCCGAGACATTCTCTACCCCATCCAGCACGATGGCTAGTGCCAGCAAAAACTCCCCATTGCGCCCACCGCGTCCCTTGCCCCGCAGTGTCACTGTGGTTTCGCCCCCCGAGAGCAGCACGACCGGCTTGGTGAACGGTCGATTGCGAAGGACGATCTCGCGCGCCATGGCGGCATGTACCTGCGCCACGTCCCGCGCTTCCCCCTCGATGGCATCGGAAATGATCGCGGCTTCAATGCCATGCTCCCGCGCCAGTTCCGCCGCCGCCTCCAGCGACAGAGCCGCCGAGGCAATGGTCGCGACGCTATTTCGGGCAAAGACCGGATCGCTTGGCTCAGGCGGCAGGTTTTCCTCGCTCGCCAGCAGCCTTTCTGCTGCCTCCGGCAGGTCAAGCCGATAGAGCCGCGCCAGCCGCCGCGCCTGCTCACGTCCGCCGGCCAGCGGCAGGGTCGGCCCCGATGCGATGAGCGCCGGATCATCCCCCGGCACATCCGACACCACCAGCGTTGCCACGCGAGCCGGTGCCGCGTGCGCCGCCAACCGCCCGCCCTTGATGGTGGAGAACTGGTTGCGGATGAGGTTCATGACGCCAATCGGCGCGCCCGAGGCGAGCAGCGCCCGGTTCACCGCCTGCTCATCCTCAAAGCTGAGACCCGGGGCAGGGGCGGGCAGGAGCGATGAACCGCCCCCCGAAATCAGCGCCACGACCAGATCGTCTTCGGTGAGGCCCGACACCATCTCCTTGATCCGCGCCGCGGCCCTGAGCCCGGCTTCATCCGGCACCGGATGGGCCGCCTCGACAATCTCGATGCGCTCGCAGCTTTCGCCATAGCCATAGCGGGTGACCACGAGCCCCGTGATCTCGCCGGTCCAGGCCTCCTCGAAGGCACGCGCCATCTGCGCCGATGCCTTGCCCGCGCCAATGACAATTGTGCGCCCCCTGGGCGGCGCCGGCAGGTGGCGCGACACGGCCAGCGCCGGCTGCGCCTGCGCAACGGCCTTGCGGAAGAGGGCTTCAAGGAGGTCGCGATGCATGCAGGGCCTCTAAACGAAAAGGGCAAGACTTTGTGGCGGGGCAGGGTGTTTTTGTCTAGACCTTGGCCCCCTTGTGCAGTTTGGCTTGTCAAATCCTCGACACATAGCTCCACTAGCTCGCCTATCAGGAGGCCGCATGCCGCAGAGATTCGCCATTTACTACGCCCCTGCGACCACAGACCTGCTCTGGGACCGGGCGTCAGTCTGGCTCGGCCGCGATTCGGAAAGTGGGGAACTGCAGGATGGCGCCGTGGCCGGTCTCGATCGCTCGCGACTTCTCAATCTCACCCAGTCTGCCGGGCGCTACGGCTTCCATGCCACCATCAAGCCGCCCATGGCGCTGGTGGATGGCGCCAGCGAAGACGATCTGCGCAAGGAATTGCAGCGCTTCGCCGAAGCCACCGCGCCTTTATCGCTCGGGAAGCTGCAACTGGCCGACATCGAAGGTTTTCTTGCGCTGGTGACCGCCGCCCCAAATGCTGCCCTGCAGGATTTCGCCGCAAGCGTCGTCGAAACCTTTGAGCCCTTCCGCGCGCCACTTCATCCGCGCGATCATGCCGCCCGCCTCGCCCGGGGCTTGACGCCCCGGCAGGAGGAACTGCTCAATGCCTACGGCTATCCCTATGTCTTTGACCAATTCCAGTTCCACATGACATTGACCGACCGCCTGTCTGACGACGATCGCGACGATCTCATGGCCGCAGCCCAGACCTGGTTCGCGCCCGTGCTTGACGCCGACATCATGCTCGATCGGCTGGTCCTCTTTGTCGAACCCGAAAGCGGCCTCGCCTTCCGGCGTGTCGCCGATTTCGTCCTCAAGGGGTGATTGCATGACAGAGACCATCTTCCGCAATGCCCGCATCGTGCTCGCCGACGAGGTGATCACAGGCAGCGTTCAGGTCGAGGATGGGCTCATCAAATCCATCGATAGTGGCGATGTTCACGCGGGCGAGGACCTCGACGGCGACTATCTCATCGCTGGCCTTGTCGAACTCCACACCGATCACCTCGAAAATCACTATCGCCCGCGCCCCGGCGTCTTCTGGGATCCGCTGGCAGCGCTTCATGCCCATGACGCCCAGATCGCCGGTTCCGGCATCACCACCGTCTTCGACGCCGTCCGCATTGGCTCCGATGTCGATCTGCCCGACATGCTCGAACATGCCGATCTCCTGGTGAAGGCCGTTCGTGCCGGCCGTGCCGGCGGCTGGCTGCGCGCGGAGCATTTCATCCACCTGCGCTGCGAATTGCCCAGCCACGATGTCGTCGCCCATTTCGACGCGCTTGCGCATGATCCATCGACCCGCATGGCATCGGTCATGGATCACACGCCCGGCCAGCGCCAGTTCCGTTCGCTGGCCGACTACAAGCGCTTCTATTCCAAGCAGATGGGCTCCGATCCGGCCGCCATGCAGGCCTATATCGACGCGCGCCAGGTCGAACACGACCGCTATTCCGCCGCCAACCGCAAGGCCATTGTCGAGCGCGCTCATAAAATGGGATTGGCTTTGGCCAGCCACGACGACGCCACCATCGCCCATGTCGAAGAGGCCGAGGCCGATGGCGTCGCCATTGCCGAATTCCCCACTACGCTGGAAGCGGCTGCGGCCGCTCACGATGCCGGGCTCGCCATCCTCATGGGGGCGCCCAATGTGGTGCGCGGCAAATCCCATTCGGGCAATATTTCCGCCACCGACCTGGTCGAAGCCGGGCTGCTCGACATTCTGAGCTCGGACTATGTGCCCTTCGCCCTGCTGCAGGCTGCCTTCCTCATGCCGCATCGCGTGGCGGGACTGAGCCTGCCCAAAGCGCTGGCGACGGTGACGCGCAATCCGGCATTGGCGGCGGGGCTCACTGATCGCGGCGAGATCGCGCCGGGCAAGCGCGCCGATCTGGTGCGCGTGGCGGGGAATATGGCGCTGCCGGTGGTGCGCGGCGTCTGGCGGGAAGGAAATCGAGTCAGTTGAATCAGCGACCCCCAGGCGTTCTCGTATTGGTCATTGGCCCTTCGGGGGTCGGCAAGGACACACTCATCTCCGGCGCGCGCAAGGCGCTGGAGGGCGACAAGCGCTTTTCCTTCGTGCGCCGCTTCGTCACCCGCCCCGTCGATGTGGATCTCGAAGATCATCTGAGCATGACGCCTGAGGAATTTGCCGAGGCGAGGGAGGCAGGACGCTTCGCCCTGACCTGGCCGGCGCATAGCCTCGACTACGCCTTGCCCATCAGCCTCGATACCGACCTCGCCATCGGTCGCGTGGTCGTCGCCAATATCTCGCGCCACGCCGTGGCCCAGGCGGTTTCGCGCTATCCGCATTGCCGGGTCATCGAAGTCAGCGCCGAAATCTCCCTCCGCGCCAAACGGCTAACCCAGCGCGGGCGCGAAAATGGCGATCAGATCATGGCCCGCCTGGCCCGCGAGGGCGCGCCGTTGCCGGCCAATGTCGCCCCGCTCTGCATCGACAACTCCGGCTCCATTGCCCTGGGTGTCCACACCTTCGTCATGGCGCTCCGCCAGATCGCCGAGGAGTGAACTTTTGGCCTTTTCGGGCGTTACCTCCTGAACTTTTTTCGAAGCGTCAGGAGTTCTCATGTCCCGAAACGGTCTCTACGCCGTGATCGCCATTCTTGTGGTCGCGGTGGCCGCCTTCGCCATCTACACCATGCAGCAGCAGTCCCGGCCAGGCATAGAGGTTCGTGTCGACGAACAGGGTATATCGATCGATGGAAACAACTAGCACAGCCAGCCCCGAGCGCCACCAGCTTATCGTTGCCGCGCTGACACGCGAAATCGACCGGCAGGCTCAGACCGGTGCCTCACGCATCGATGTCGAGGCACTGGCCGACGCGGTCGACGAGGCTTTGGTTCCGCCGTCCCAGATCGGCGAAGGCAAACGCCCCTCCGAGCTCAATGCCACCAATGACGATTGATATGCGCCCCTAAAGGGCACGCCAGAAAAAGCCGGTGGGCAAAGCCACCGGCTTTTTCATGCCGCGTTGATACCAGAGATGGCGTCGCGCACCGCCAGATGCGCGCCTTCGACACTGGCAAACTTCTGACCGTCGATGGAGAAAGCCGGCAGCTTGACGGCGAGGAACCGGTAGCCTTCGGCGTCGGGCACGACGACGCCCTGCGGCTCGCCACCCACTTCGATCATGATTGGCTTGAGCCTTGGGCCCTTGTTGAGATTGTTTTCCTGCATGGTGGAGACTCCACTTGCGCGCCAAACGGGTCGACGTCACAGCCCCTTGGGGCGGTGTCTGTCCGTTGACGCTGATCTATCGAATTATTGAGACGGGGGTGTGACGCGGGTCACATTCGTTTCGAGCGACAGATCTCGCGCCAGCGTTTGGCGCCATGCATGTTGGTTACTACTACGGTCGAACACGCGGCAGTTAGGGTGAAGGTCGTCGATGTCGTCATCGTCATTCCTTTCCTTGCGGGTGTTGGACATAGGGAGTGCGGCGCAGACGAAGCGCGCCACGCCAAGATAGGGCCGGGTTGCCCGCTTGCCTAGTGCCCCATGATGCGCAAAGGGCGAAAAAATCGAAAAACCCTGCCCCACTTTAGTCGAGCGGTAAAATACGCACGCCTCCGGGCCAATTTCGTGGAATGCGAGTTTGCTTGCGCCAGAAGGCACAATCTGCTGTTGTTTCCATAGCGTTATCGCCCATCGGGCGATTTAGAGGTAGAAACGAAGTGTCTCAGGAAGACGTGCCGGGCGTTACGCGCGGCAAACGTGGGGTCAAACCGTCAGGCAAACCCACACTCAAAACCATAGCCCAAATGACTGGCCTGGCCGTGACCACCATTTCGCGTGCGCTCAACAACGCGCCCGAACTGGCTCAGGATACCCGCGACAGGGTTCAGAAGATTGCCTCTGAAATCGGCTATCTCCCCGACCGTGCTGCCCTGCGTCTCAAGACCGGGCGCACCAATGTCATTTCCCTGGTGCTTGAGCCCGATGAGCAGATCTACGGCTTCGGTTCCTCGCTCATGTCCGGTATCACCGAGGCCCTGCGTAACACGCCGTACCATCTGGTGATCACCCCGCTTTTCCGCGGTGTCTCGCCCATGGAGCCCATTCGCCACATCGTCCGCAACCGCATGGCCGATGGCGCGATCTTCTCCAAGACCGAGTTCATGGACGAGCGCGTGCGTTTCCTGCTCGATGAAGATTTCCCCTTCGTCAGCCACGGCCGCAGCCAGTGGCCCGAGCCGCACCCTTCCGTCGACTTTGACAACGAGGCCTATGCCCATGGTGCGGTGCTGCGCCTTGCGGCCAAGGGCTGCCGTAAGGTGTCGATCGTCCTTCCCGACAGCGCGCTCACCTATGCCGAGCACCTCAAGAATGGTGTCATCCGCGGCGCCGCTGAGGCCGGCATCGAATATGAATTTGCCTCCGACATCACGAGCTTCAGCCCCAGCGATGCCGTGCGCAATTACATCACCAAGCGTGTCCGTCGTCCCGATGGTCCCGATGGCTGGATCTGCGTTTCGGAAGTCTCGGCGCTTGCCGTCATCGGCGCGCTTGAAGAGGCGGGCGCCACAGTAGGCGAGAAGGCCCATGTGGTGACCAAGCAGAACTCACCCATGTTCGCGCCCTTCCAGCCCCATGCCGATACCGTGCACGAAGACTTCGTCGACGCCGGCTACCAGATGGCGACCCTGCTCTTGAAGCGGATCGCTGGTGAGCGCGAGGGTCTGCAATATCTGGCCCAGCCGAAATTCGAGTGGAAGGACTGAGCCGAAAGGCTCTATCCCTCCAGCTCTTCACGCAGCATTTCAAGCTCCAGCCACTGCTCTTCGGCGGCGGCCTTTTTGGCCTCTGCGGCCTCCAGCGCCTTGGACTTGGCGGCAAAGCCATTCGGGTCCTTGGTGTAGAAGGCAGGATCGGCCAGCGCCGCGCCCAGCGTCTTGATCTCGGCTTCGAGCTTTTCGATTTCCTTGGGCAGCGTTTCGAGCGCGTGCTTTTCCTTGAAGCTCAGCTTGCGCTTGGCAGCCGGAGCTGTAGCTGCCGGCTCGGCCTTCGGCTTGTCGGCCTTGGCCGCCTTTTCTACCGTACGTGCCTGCACGCCTTCGCCGCGTTGCGCCACCATGTCGGAATAGCCACCGGCATATTCCGTCCAGCGCCCATCGCCCTCCGCCATGATCACCGAGGTTGCCACGCGATCGAGGAAGTCACGGTCGTGGCTGACCACGACCACGGTGCCGGAATAGTCCGAGACCATTTCCTCGAGGAGATCAAGCGTCTCGAGGTCGAGATCGTTGGTCGGTTCGTCGAGGACGAGGAAGTTCGATGGCAGCGACAGCGCGCGCGCCAGCGCCACGCGCGCGCGTTCCCCGCCCGAGAGCTTGCCGATCGGCGTATTGGCCTGTTCGGGCGTGAACAGAAAGTCCTGCATATAGCCAATGACGTGCTTGTTCTCGCCATTGACCTTGATGGTGTCGCTGCCGCCGCCGGTCAGCGCGTCGCGCAGCCGCGTTTCCGGCTCCAGCTTGGCGCGCCCCTGATCGAGCATGGCCAGTTCAATGGCAGAACCGAGCTTGATCGTGCCGCTATCGGGCTCCAGCAGCCCGGTCAGCATCTTGATCAGCGTCGTCTTGCCCGCGCCATTGGGGCCGACAATGCCCACCCGGTCGCCGCGCAGCACGCGGGTTGAGAATTCACGCACCACATGGCGCTCGCCAAAGGCCTTGGAGATATTCTCGGCCTCGGCAACCAGCGCACCAGAGGTCCGCCCTTCGGTCACCGCCATGGTGACATTGCCCTGCACGCGGCGCTGGTCGCGCCGGTCCTGGCGGAGGTTGGCGAGGCGTTCTAGGCGACCCACATTTCGCTTGCGCCGCGCCGTCACGCCATAGCGCAGCCAGTGCTCTTCGCGCACGATCTGGCGGTCGAGCTTGTGGCGGTCTTTTTCTTCCTGCTCCAAAACCTCGTCGCGCCAGCCTTCAAAGGCCGAAAAACCCTTCTCGATCCGGCGCGTCACACCGCGATCGAGCCACACGGTCGAGCGCGAGAGATCAGAGAGGAAGCGGCGGTCGTGGCTGATAATGACCATGGCCGAGCGCATGGAATTGAGCTCGTCCTGCAGCCATTCGATAACCGGCAGATCGAGATGGTTGGTCGGCTCGTCCAGCAGCAGCACATCCGGCTGCGGTGCCAGCACGCGCGCCAGCGCTGCGCGACGGCCCTCGCCGCCGGAGAGATTGGCAGGGTTTTCCTCGCCGGTCAGACCCAGCGCATTGAGCAGATATTGTGCCCGATAGGGATCATCGCCCGGCGCCAACCCGTCCTCGACATAAGCCAGTGTCGTTGCATAGGCGGAAAGGTCCGGCTCCTGCGGCAGATAGCGGATGGTCGCGCTCGGCTCGGCAAAGCGCTTGCCTGCATCATGCTGGACAATGCCGGCAGCGATCTTGAGGAGGGTCGATTTGCCCGAACCATTGCGCCCGACCAGGGCAATGCGCTGGCCGGGGGAAACGATCAGCTCGGCATCGGTCAGCAATTGCGTGCCGCCAAAAGTGAGCTGGATATTCTGAAGCGTAAGAAGCGGGGGCTGGGCCATGGATCGTCCGGAAAATGCTGGTCGGGATAGAGCATGGCAGGCGTGCCAGATCAATCGCGCCGGGCAGCAAAAGGCCGATCAGGACGTTGAGGATCCTGACCGGCCGGGGAGAGACGGGTGCAGCAAGCCTCCGTCGTACTGGCGCGGGACCCACAGGCCCCAGGGGGTCGCAGCGCCATGCCCCCTTTCAATCATTTCCAAATATGATTGTCAAACTCATATTTGAGTCTGCCAGTCAGATTATGCAGCGACGATATCGCCAACAATCGTCCCGTCCTCGGTGGCGTTTACCGCCTCAGTGGTGCTGAGACCGAGCCGCTCACGGATCGAACGCTTCTTCTTGGCAAGGTCGGCGATCGTGTGCTTCTGCAGCACGTCAAAGAACGCCCCCAGCGCTTCGCGCAGCGCGCCGTTGAGATCGCATTCCCCGATCAGCGGGCAATCTGCGCCATCTTCGAAGCATTCGGCGAGGGCAAAATTCTCTTCCGTCAGCCGGATCGTGTCGAACAGCGTGATCTGATCGGCCGGCTTGCCCAGCTTGATCCCGCCATGCCGACCGCGAACGGTCTCCAACAGGCCATTTTCGACCAGCGGCTTGATCAGCTTGAAGAGAAAAAGCTCGGAAATTCCATATGCCCGCGCAATTTCGGCAACCCGGGACAGGCCTGGCTCGTTAACCGCGCAATAGACGAGTGTGCGGATGGCGTAATTGGATTGGCGAGTCAGTCTCACGGGCGACCTTTCAGGGCAAATTGAGGGCCGGGCAAGCTTGCTCAACCGTCATAACCTGATGCGCACCTTATAACCATTCTAAAAAATGTCAAACAATCATGAAGTCAACTGTCAAGTTTGAGTGGGATTTTCCCCGCTGGACAGTGATTTATCTTCGGCATATGAACTTATTAGATGGAGGGTCGGCACTTTGAGCAAGACTGTGACGCGCGCCATGTTGTCCGAGCAAGCGGCTGAAGCCACCGAGCTTCTGAAGGCCGATGTCAGCCATATCGGCCAACGCATGTTCGAATTGATCGGTGCTGAACTGATCGCCGGAGAGACTGTGAAGCTGACGGGATTCGGCTCACTTCAGGTGCGCCATCGCGCCGAGCGCGTGGGCCGCAATCCGCGCACCGGCGAAGAGCATCGCATCGCCCCGCACAGCACCGTCATGTTCATCCCCAGCGCCAAGCTGCGGGAGGCTCTCGACGCGATGAGCGCCAACGGTGGCAAACCTGCCAGCAAGAAAACCAAGGACTAGAAGTAGCGGCGGAAAAGCGGCAGTTCGGCGGCGCCGATTGTTGGCGCCATGCGGCCGAACTGGCCCACGATCACGCCGGGTGGCTCGAAATTCCGCACCGGCAAAGCCGCCAGTTCGACACGGAATTGCTCGGCCAGTAGTTCCGTCACCGCCTTATCGAGCACCGTATCCAGCACCACCAGCGGCGATTCGATAACCGTCATGGCATTGAAGGCCGTGCGGGCGAGGGCCTTCGCCGCCCCCTTTATCCAGATATCGCGCTCGGGGCTTTCCTCGCCCCAGCTTTGCCAGTTGCTGAGGTCGGGCTTCTTGCCCGCCTTTGCCAGCACCTGGCTTAGGGCTGCTACCGAGGCGGCGGCATGGACATCCAGCGGTCCATCGGCGTCCGTCTCCAGCAGCATGGCACCGAGATTGGCGCCTCCCCCGGCGGGCCCTTCGATCAGCTTCCCATTGACAATGACAGCCGCAGCCACCCGTTGCGAGCAGAGGAAATAAAGGATGTTGGCGGGGCGCGGGCGGGGCAGGCCAATCAGCTCGGCCCAGAGGCCGCAATTGCCATCATTGAGAATTGTGATCTCAAGACCCGTCCGCGCCTTCAGCTCTGCAATGACATCAACGTTCCGCCACAAAGCGATCTGGCCCGCAGGCGCGCCGATAAGGTCGAGATTGGCCGCGAGATCACGCGGCATGGCGACGCCGATATCGAGAAGACGCGTGCGATGCTCTTCTGGCAGTTCCGCCAGCAATTCCCCGGCCATGGCCGCAATCGTATCGAAAATGGTCGTCGCGTCCGGAAAGGCGTGCGCCGCACCCCGATAGGCCTCAACCTGGCCATGGAAATTCACCGTCGCCACGCAGAGATGCCGCCAGCCGATCTCGACACCGATGGCAAAGGCGCCGGTTTTGTTGAGCCCGATCGGTGTCGCCGGCTGGCCGCGCCGACCCCGCACCACAGGCCTGCGCTCGATCAGGCCGTCGGCCTCCAACGTGGCGAGGATCGCCGATACGGTCTGCGGTGAAAGCCCCGACAAGCGCGAGATTTCCGCATTGGACACATTGGGATTGAAGCCCACCACCGTGAGCACGGCCTTCTCATTGGTGCGGCGCAGGGTTTCATGTCTGATGCCGAGATGGCCGGCATCAAAAATGTCTCTCGTTGGTATGGCCGTGTGAGGCATGGCGTTGGTTCGACCCGGCTCGTCACATTCCCGAACCGGGGCCGTGGAGTAAAAATCAGAAAGCTTGTCACGATTATTGTCGAGACGAGGCCTCGACTGATTCGTGCGCTAACACCCGCGATCATGGCAAAGTGAATCCGACCCGCCAAGTCGGACTCGCTTTCTGGCGTACGTTTAAATCGCTCTGAACAACCGATTTCCAGTCGTTTTCAAAGCCCTGCGGAGGTCAGTCTTTCATTGGCCTCATGCGAAAGTATAAGGCGCGCGCCGCGCACAAGGCTCTCCACCTGCTCTACCGACGTCGCCGACGCAATCGGCGCACTGACGCCGGGCTGTGCGATGAGCCATGCCAGCGCCACTTCTGCAGGGGTCGCTCCGACTTCGGCCGCGATCTCGTCGAGGGCGGCAAGGATGGCAAGACCCTTGTCATCGAGATATTTGCCGATGCCGCCGCCACGCGCCGATTGGCCCAGATCCGCCTCGCGCCGATATTTGCCGGTGAGGAAGCCCGATGCGAGGCTGTAATAGACCACGGCGCCGATATCGTTCTCGACGAGGAACGGTCGGAGCGCATCGAATTCGGCGCGGTCATAAAGATTGTAGCGGTTCTGCACGACATCATAGCGCGGCAGCGACTTGATGATGGCGGTCCGCTGCGCCTCTTCCATCATCTCAGTGGTGTAGTTGGAGGCCCCGATGACGCGCACCTTCCCAGCCCTGATCAGCGTGTCATAGGCGCCGAGCGTTTCTTCATGCTCAGCCTCACTGTCCGGCCAATGGCTGAAATAGAGGTCGATATAATCGGTCTGGAGACGGCTGAGTGAGGCTTCGACGGCCGTCTTGATGGCGTCCGCCTTGAGCCCACCCGCCTGCTTTGCCGAATTTACCTTGGTGAAGATATGAACGTCGTCTCGCTTGCCACGCGCCTTGAGCCATTCGCCGATAATGGTTTCGCTCATGCCCGGCGGATTGCCCGGCACCCAGTTGGGATAGCCCTCGGCCGTATCGATGGCCGAGAACCCGGCATCAACAAAGGCGTCGAGAATGGCGAACCCCTTTTTCTCGTCGACCGTCCAGCCAAAGACATTGCCGCCCAGAACAAGAGGCTCGATTACCAGTTCACTGCGTCCGAGGGGGCGGCGGTTCATCGTCAACTCCAATGCTCGTTTCCGACCCAACGTCTGGATCGGCTTTTTGTTCGGTGCTCTGGCGCGGGGCGCACCAGTAGAGGGCTTCCCTTATGGCGTGGTACGATCCGGCTAGGGATATGAAGGCAAAGCCGTCTTCGCCGTCGTCCTCATGGCGGAGATAGGCAAACGTGCCCTGCTGCAACCGGTCAAACAGCCAGCCCTCAGGGTCCAATAGCCGCGCGCCATAGGGGGCGTCGTCCGGCACGGCTTCAACGGTCCTGTCTTCGCGGTCGAGCGTCATCTTCCAGATGCCGACATCGCCGCCGACGCGGCTCGAATAGACATGGAGGCCAACCGAGTAATCATCCTCGCAGCGAACGGCGAGGCAGGCGAAGTCATCCTCGGTGGCGTCCTTTGAGCAGCCAAGGCTCGCACGATCCCCTTCGCCCGGCAGTGGCGAATAGTGCCAGCCGGGCTCGACAGCCCCGACATGTCCTGTCGGCATCAGCAACAGCAGGACTAGCGCTTTGGCTGGATGAGATCCCATTTGTTTCCATAGAGGTCGGCAAACACCGCTACCGACCCATAGGCCTCGTGGCGCGGTTCTTCGAGGAAAATGACACCCCGCGCGGACATTAGTTCATGGTCCCGCCGGAAGTCGTCCGTCTCGAGGAAAAACATCACCCGGCCACCGCCCTGGCGTCCGATTGCGCCGCGTTGCTCCAGGCCCTCCGCCTTGGCCAGCAAGAGGCGTGCACCACGATTGCTCGGCGGCGTCACCACCACCCAGCGCTTGCCCCCGCCCATATCGGTATCTTCGGTCAGCGAGAAACCGAGCTTGTCGCGATAAAACACAATGGCTTCGTCATAATCGGCAACGAGCAAGGCGATGGTGGCAAGAACTTGTGTCATGGCCAATGGTTGACGCGCTTGCGGGAGGACGTCAAGCGGCCGCCACACTTGGCTCTTTGAGCAAAGCTTGAGCACAGTACTCCAATTGCATTTGCAACTGTTCCGGCTCGCAAACGCTGCATCCAAGATTGGACTGTCAGCGTTATGAGATGATGGGGACCAGCACAGACGATATCCGAAAGAGACAACGCGACCGCGGGCGCTGGGCCAACACGCCCATAGCCATTCCCTGGCGGGGCTGGCGCGATATCCTTTATCGCGTCTTTGTCGGCTTCGGACAAAACCGCATCCTGCTGACCGCCGCAGGTGTGAGCTTCTTCATGCTCTTTGCCATGGTCCCTTCGCTCAGCCTCTTCGTCACCGGCTATGGCCTTCTCAACAATCCTGCCAGTGTCATTGATCAGTTGAACCTGCTCGAAGGCGTCGTGCCTGACGGTGGGCTCGACATCATCAGAGACCAGCTGGTGCGCCTGACTTCCCAGAATACCGGCTCGCTCGGCTTGGCGCTCCTCGTCTCGCTGGTGGTTGCCTTCTGGGGCGCCAGCGCCGGGATCAAGGCGCTGTTTGAAGCCATGAACGTCGTTTATGGCGAGATCGAAAAACGCAACTTCATCCAGATCAACCTGCGTGCGCTGCTCTTCGTTATCGGCGCCGTGGCCATGCTGGTCATCATGCTGCTGGTCGTTCTCGTCATGCCGCCGCTGCTGCAGTTTCTTGCGCTGGGCGAGGTCGAATGGCTTATCCGCGCCGGGGCCTATGGCGTCATGCTGGTCGCGCTGCTCGCCGGCCTTTCCGCCGTCTATCGCTGGGGTCCTAGCCGCGCCGATGCCAAATGGCGGTGGATCACGCCGGGCCTCATCTTCTCGGCGCTCGGCATTCTCGCCATGTCGGCGGGTTATTCCTATTACGCTGCCAATTTTTCCAATTACGACGCCACCTATGGTTCGCTTGGCGCCCTGATCGGTTTTCTCACCTGGGTCTGGCTTTCGGTGACCATCATCATTCTCGGCGGCTCGCTCAATTCAGAGATCGAGCACCAGACCGCAGTCGATTCTACCACCGGCGCGCCGCGTCCCCTTGGCGAGCGCGGTGCCTTTGTCGCCGATAGCGTCGGCGGCAAGACGCCGGCCATGGGTGGCGCTGCACTCGAAAACCATGTCGAAATTGACGAGGCTAACCGAGGCTGACCTTTCGCCCCTCGCGCGACGAAGCGATAAGGGCATCGACAAGTCGGTGCACATTGAGCGCCGTGCGTCCCGTCGACACCGGTTGCCTTCCGCTCTTCACCGCATCGGCAAAGTCCGCAATCTGGTCGCGATGCCAGTCGAAGGGGAAGGCCATCGGGTCGGCCCCGCCGCCACTGCTACTGGCTTCGCCGATGGTTTCGACCCGCCCGTCAAACCAGCTCAGCGTCAGATTGCCCCCGGTCAGCGTCGCGCTCGCCCTGCCAAAATTCATCGTGAGGCTTTCCGCGCCGCCCGGAAAATTGGCGGTCGTCGCCATCAGGGCGCCCACGGCGCCATTGGCAAATTCCATTCCTCCGGCGACGAAATCTTCTGTCTCCATCCGGTGCAGACCGGTCGTCGCCGCCAGCGCCGTGACGGACTTCACCGGCCCGGTAAGGCTCAGCATCAGGTCGAGCGAATGGATCGCCTGGGTCAGCAGCACACCGCCGCCATCCTGCGCAAAGGTGCCGCGTCCGGGCTTGTCGTAATAGCCCTCCTGGGGCCGCCACCACGGCACCGAGAGGTTGACCGCATGGAGCGCCCCCAGTTCTCCGGATGCCACCTTTTCTGCCAGCGCCATCGACGCCGCGCGAAACCGGTGCTGGAAGATGATGCCCAGCGTTACCCCGGCCTTTTCACAAGTCTCGACAATGCGTTCTGCCGCCTCAGTGGTTCGCTCAACCGGCTTTTCCATCAGCACATGCTTGCCCGCCGCTGCCGCCCTGGCGACGAGATCTTCGCGCGCATTTGGCGGGGTCAGGATCAGCACAGCATCAAGCTCGGGATCGGACAGCATGGCCTCATAGCTATCCGCCGGAGCGAAACCATATTCGGCGCAAAAGACGTCGAGAGCTGTCCGGTCGCGCCGCCAGACGCCGCGGACCTCGATCCGGTCTTTCAAGGCATTGAGCGCCAGCGCATGCGGCTTTGCCGCCATGCCTGCGCCAACCACCCCGAGCACCAGCCTTTCCCGTTCACTTGCCATTCAGACAGCGCCTCCTATGCCATTATCGCGCCACTCTTCCGGCGCTCACTCCTCGCGGGGCATTATGAGGGAACAATCATGAAATTCGTAGGTGTAGTTGCAGCGCTGCTGCTCGCACTGGGTATTGGTGCGGCAGGCTGGTTTGTCGGCACATCGCTGGTGGAAAGCCGCCAGCCGCTGCGCGTCGTCACCGTCAAGGGTCTCAGCGAGCGCGCCGTGCAGGCCAATCTCGGCTTCTGGCCCATCCGCTTCGTTGCCACCGGCGCAACGCTCGAAGATGCGCGGGCAAGCCTCGAACGCTCCGAAGCCGCCGTCCAGAAATTCCTCGCCGATCGCGGCTTTGCCGAAGATGAAATCCAGGTCCAGAGCGTTCTCGTGGAAGACCGCGCTGCCGGTTACAATGCCGGCTCGACCCCGGATGAATTCCGCTTCGTTCTGACCGAGGACATGCTGGTCACCACGGACAAGGTTCTGGAACTTGCAGACGCCAGCCGCTCGGTCGCCGATCTCCTGCGTCAGGGCGTCGTCTTCTCGTCTGATGCCTATAGCGCCGGCGCCAGCTTTGTCTTCACCGGCATCAATGATCTCAAGAGCGAGATGCTGACCGAAGCCACTCAGCGCGCCAAGGAAACCGCCGAACAGTTCGCCGCCGAATCCGGGGCCAAGGTCGGCGCTATCCAGACGGCCAATCAGGGTGTGTTTGAAATCCTGCCAGCGGTCGAAATTCCCAATGACCGGCCGGAAAAGCAGTTCGACAAGAAGGTACGTGTCGTTTCGACCATCACCTATTTCCTCGTCGACTGACGGAGAGCTAGCTAGCCTGACGCCAGGCCTGTGTGCTGAGGAAGGTTTCGAAATCTTCCCGTTTCATGGGCCTGGCGAAGGCATAGCCCTGCAGGATATCGCAGCCGAGATCGCGCAGGATCGCGGCATGTTCCATGCTCTCGACACCCTCGGCGACGATCTCGATATCCATGGATTTGCCAATATCAACGATCGAGGCGACGAGCTTGCGCTGTGCCGGCTGGTCGATGATCGGCATCACCAATTGTCGGTCAATCTTGAGCCGCCGCGGATGCAGCTTTTGCAGCGAGACGATGGAGGCATAGCCGGTGCCGAAATCGTCGATCTCGACGTCAATACCCAAGTCCTTGATCTGGTCGATATTCCAGGCGACGACCCCGTCATTCTCATCGAGATAGATGGACTCCACCAACTCGAACGCCAGCCGACCAGGCGCCAGGTTGAGCGCCTTGAGGCTCTCGATCAGCCCCTCGTCGTGCAACCGCTTGAGGGACACATTGACCGAGGCCCGGGGGACATTGAGCCCCATCTTGTCCCAGCGTTTGAGATCGGCCAGCGTCTGGCCGAGCACGATCTGGTCGATCTGCGACATGACATTGAGCTCTTCAGCCACTGCCATGAAGTAGTCGGGATATTTGAGCCCCTTGTCGGGATGCTGCCAGCGCGCCAGCGCTTCCACGCCCGCCAGATCAAACGTGCGCGCATCGAACTGCGGCTGGTAATGGGCAAAGAAGGCCTTGCCGTCGAGGCTGCCGAGAATTTCGTCGGCCACCTGCTTGGTATGGATCACCTCGGCCTGCAGTGCCTCCGAGAAGAATTCGAACCGGTTCCGCCCGCGCGCCTTGGCGCGATAGAGCGCAATATCGGCATTGATCAGCAATTGCTTGACGTCGATGGCCGCATCCCGGCTCGTCGCCACGCCGATGCTGACGCCAAAGCGACAGACATGTCCCTCATGCCGCGCCGGCTTGCGCATTTCCTTGACGATGCGATCGGCCATGTTCGCCAGCC
>JAAZLP010000022.1 GCA_012799265.1 Phyllobacteriaceae bacterium
GGCGACATATTCGCCAACCGCCTGCCTGATGACACCAGCCACATCGGCGCGCGGCTTGGCAAAGCTCGGGGGCGGATTGACGCTCAATCCAATGAGATCATTGACGACAAGTACCTGACCCGCACAATCCTTGCCCGAACCGATGCCGATCGTGGGAATGCTGAGCGTGCGGGTGATCTCCGCCGCCAGCACCGGCGTCACGCATTCGAGCACGATGGCAAAGGCCCCGGCCTTTTCCAGCGCGCGAGCCTCTTCGCGCAGCCGGTCAGCCGAAGCCTCGTCCTTGCCATGCATGTAATAGCCGCCCATCTGGTGCACAGATTGCGGCGTCAGCCCGATATGGGCGACGACGGCGATGCCATGCGCGACCAGCTTTTCGATGGTCGGCACCATGGCCAGCCCGCCCTCGATCTTGACCGCCTCGACGCCGGTTTCCTTGAGCACCCGCACGGCATTTTCGAGCGCGCTATCCGGGGTAGTCACCGAGCCAAAGGGCATGTCGCAGACGAGGAGCGCCCGATCCGAGCCGCGCTTCACGGCTGCCGCATGGCGGATCATATCGTCCAGGGTCACCGGCAGCGTCGTCTCGTGGCCAAGCACGACATTGCCGAGACTATCGCCAATGAGGATCATGTCGACGCCGGCCATTTCGACCAGCCGCGCCATTGTCGTGTCATAGGCCGTGAGCATGGCGATGGCCTCGCCGCGCCGCCGCATGGCAGCAATATCTCGCGTGGTGAGACGCTTGAGAGGGATCTGGGCCGACATGGCAAATCCTCCGATGCCCGAAGCGCGCAATTGGCCGGGCTGGTTGGGGAGATAGGGTATCGCTCGCCCTGATACCAGCCCTTCATTGGTGCTATGTTCAGAGCGTGTCGCTATTGCTGGCGTTTGAAGGGGGCAAACCAGCCCAATCCGTCGCTTGTTCCGCCAGCCGGACGATATTCCGCTCCCACCCAGCCCGCATAGCCAAGCCGCTCAAGCATCATGAATATGGAGTCATAACCGATCTTGCCGCTTCCCGGCTCATGCCGTCCCGGCACATCGGCGACCTGCACATGGGCGATCCGGTCCTGCAGCCGCTCGAAGGTCTCGAGGAGCCGCCCTTGCACCCGCTGCATGTGATAAAAGTCATATTGCAGTAAGAGATTGTCGTGCCCGACCAGCGCCGCCACCCGCTCGAAATCATCGGTGGAATTGACGAGATAGCCTGGCATGTCGAAAGGATTGATCGGCTCCAGCAGGAGCCTGATCCCCGCCGCGGCCAGCCGCTCTGCCGCAAAGCGTAGATTTTCCGCCAGCACCGCTTCCAGCCACTCCCGTTCGACCCCCTCGGGGGCAATGCCCGCAAGGCAATTGACCTGCGCGCAACCGGTGGCCCTGGCATAGGCGATCGCCGTCTCGACGCTTTCCCGGAATTCCGCCCGTCGGTCCGGTAGACAGGCAAGGCCCCGGTCCCCCGCATCCCAGTTCCCGACCGGAAAATTGAACAGCGCCTGCGTCAGGCCATTCTCCCGCAAGAGCCCTGCGACCCGCTCAGGGGCCATGTCATAGGCGCCGATATATTCCACCGCCTCGAACCCATCCGCTGCCGCAGCAGCAAAGCGGTCGACAAAGGGCAGCTCGGTATAGAGCATTGAGAGATTGGCAGAAAAGCGCAGCATGTCTCGCGACTAGTGTGAGAATATGCTTCCAGCAAGGTCAAAATTGATTTCGACCTTGCCCAGCCGCGCGCGATGCCGGCCTGCAGCTCCTAGCAGGGTGTTGAAGAAGTCGCTCGCCTGAACGTGCTTCTCGTGATTCTGGTCCCAGTCGATTTGCTTGGGAGGCGGGATTGCGCGGATCAGACGAGAGAATGGGTGCGCTGTTCAGCTATGTGGACCTTGAAGCGCGGGTGCGGCCTGACCACCCGCTGCGCACGATCCGCCTTTTGGTGAACGAGGCATTGGCATCGCTCGAGGGCGAGTTTGGAGCGCTCTATTCAGGGATGGGGCGGCCCTCGATCGCGCCTGAGAAGCTCCTGCGAGCAATGCTGCTCCAGGCATTCTTTTCCATCCGTTCAGAGCGCCAGCTGATGGAGCGGCTGGAGTTTGACTTGCTGTTCCGCTGGTTCGTGGGGCTCGGGATCGACGATGCGGTGTGGGACCATTCGACCTTCTCCAAAAACCGGGACCGTCTGCTTGAAGGCGATATCGCCGCGAAGTTTCTGAGTGCGGTTCTAGCCCAGCCTCGCGTGAAGAGGCTGTTGTCGAGCGAGCATTTTTCGGTGGACGGCACGCTGATAGAGGCTTGGGCCTCTATCAAGAGCGTCAGACCAAAGGACGGCCCCGAAGACCCACCGAGCTCAGGCGGCGGACGCAATCGGGACGCGGACTTTCACGGCCAGAAGCGTTCGAACGCAACCCATGCCTCAAGCACCGACCCGGAGGCCCGGATTTACAAGAAGGGACCGGGCAAGGAGGCCAAGCTCTGCTTTATGGGACATGGGCTCATGGAGA
>JAAZLP010000353.1 GCA_012799265.1 Phyllobacteriaceae bacterium
AGGCATCCGCGAGGCCGGTGGCATCGCCATCGAATTCCCGGTCCATCCGATCCAGGAAACCGGCAAACGTCCGACGGCCGGTCTCGACCGTAACCTCGCCTATCTCGGGCTCGTCGAAGTGCTCTATGGCTATCCGCTAGACGGCGTCGTGCTGACCATCGGTTGCGACAAGACCACGCCGGCCATGCTGATGGGCGCGGCAACGGTCAACATTCCGGCCATCGCCCTGTCCGTGGGACCGATGCTCAATGGCTGGCACAAGGGCGAGCGCACGGGTTCGGGCACGATCGTCTGGAAGGCGCGCCAGATGATGGCGGCCGGCGAGATCGACTATCCGAAATTCATCGAGCTGGTCGCGTCGTCGGCGCCGTCGACTGGCTATTGCAACACCATGGGCACGGCCTCGACCATGAATTCGCTGGCCGAGGCGCTGGGCATGCAGCTTCCCGGCTCCGCCGCCATCCCCGCGCCCCACAAGGATCGCGCCGCGATGGCCTGGCGCACGGGCAAGCGGATCGTCGAGATGGCGCTGGAGGACATCAAGCCCTCCGACATCATGACCAAGGACAATTTCCTCAACGCCATCGTCGTCAACTCGGCCATCGGCGGCTCGACCAATGCGCCGATCCATATCAATGCCATCGCCAAGCATATCGGCGTCGATCTCAATATAGACGAGTGGCAGGAGCATGGCCACAAGGTGCCGCTCTTGGTGAACCTGCAGCCGGCTGGCGAATATCTGGGCGAAGACTATTACCATGCCGGTGGTGTGCCGGCGGTGGTCAACGAGTTGATGAAGCAGGGGCTGATCCACGAGAACGCCCCAACGGTCAACGGCAAGACGATCGGCGAAAACTGCCGCAATACGGTGATCGAAGACGACAAGGTGATCCGTTACTTTGACAATCCGCTGAAGGCTGAAGCCGGTTTCCTCGTGCTGCGCGGCAATCTCTTCGACAACGCGATCATGAAGACCAGCGTGATTAGCCAGGAATTCAGGGATCGTTATCTCAGCGATCCGGCGCATCCGGGCATGTTCGAGGGCAAGGCCGTGGTCTTTGATGGTCCCGAGGACTATCACCACCGCATCGACGATCCGTCGCTGGAGATCGATGAGCACACGCTGCTCTTCATGCGCGGCGCTGGGCCGATCGGCTATCCGGGTGCGGCGGAGGTCGTGAATATGCGGCCGCCCGATTACCTCATCAAGAAGGGCATTTCCTCGCTCGCCTGCATCGGCGATGGCCGTCAGTCGGGCACTTCGGGTTCGCCCTCCATCCTCAACGCCTCGCCGGAAGCGGCAGCGGGCGGCAATCTCGCCATTCTCCGGACCGGCGACCGGGTGCGCATCGACCTCAACAAGGGCGAGGCCAATATTTTGATCTCGGACGAGGAAATCGCGACCCGCCGCGCGGCGCTGGAAGCGGAAGGGGGCTACCAGTTCCCCAAGCACCAGACCCCGTGGCAGGAAATCCAGCGCGGTCTGGTCGGCCAGCTCGGCGACGGTGCCATCCTCAAGCCGGCAGAAAAGTATCAGCGCATTGCCCAGACGGCAGGATTGCCGCGCGACAACCACTGAGATTGCAAAAGGCCCGCCCATCTGGCGGGCCTTTTCTTTTCTGGGGCTCAGTAAGCGATCGGTAAGAGCATGGCGACCATGCCCAGATCGATGATCCCGTGGAGGACCACCAGATAGGGCAGGAGCGACGGGCGACGTTTGACGACAAAACCGACCAGCATCGCAAAAGGCAGGAACATGACTGCCCGCCAAAGCATGAAGCGGACGTCGACGATGAGTGGCAGCGTCACATGCTGGATCGACAGGAAGATGGCCGGGATGACGAAGGGCAGCCAGGAAGAGCTGGTCTGCTTGGCGATACGCGGCATCACGTAACCAAAATAGAGCGGGAGCTCCGCGAAAATGATGGTCAACGAGAAGGCGATGGCTACAACTGCAGCCCATACCGGCAGGGGCTTGAGGAACATTTCAAGCGCAACTTCCGGGTTGCCGAAGAGCAACGCCGCTGTGCCGATATTGGGGATGTAAGCCAAAGGCATGGCAAGGATCAGGACGGGCAAAAGCCAGAAAAGGTCTTTCTTCACATCAGCACGGCTGAAATTGAGGATCGACCAGTAGGAGAGCCCCTCCCGCCTGGTCAGCGTCACCAGCAGGAGAATGGTCGCAAGATTAGTGAGCAATGCCGCGATAGGCCACCATGCGCTGGAATTCTCCCAGCCAACAACGACGGCGATGAGCAGCTGAAAGAGCAGAAAACCTGCCAGCCGAAATGGCAGGGCGAAACGAATATGTCGCGAGAGCACCGGAAACCTGATCGCTACGATTTGGAACGTTGCATTCCAGCCGTCAGACGGCGGCTCATGTCAAGAAAATTGTGTGTTCAGAATATCTTGCGCGGAACGTGGCCGCTGTCCGACTGCGGTTTCACCGGATCACGCAGTGGTCTTTTGTCTCGGCAAGTGCCACGCTGAAGGAGCCGATGCCAGTTGCGCTGACCCAGTGCGGGCCTTCGGCCAAGAAACCGACCACGCCAGCTTCTTCGACAAGTTCACGCAGCGCACCTTCTTCGACGGACTCGCCGGGCTCGCGCGTTCCCTTGACCAATTGCCATCCTACCAGCGGGTGGCGAAACGAGAGTATCTCCCGTTTCGCTCCACTGCCGCGCAGGACGTAAGGGCAGACCTTTTCGACCAGGTCTGACACAGGATCAGTATTTGCGGATCAGCCCGACGAGACGACCCTGAACCTTGACACGATCGGGCGGGAAGATGCGGGTTTCGTAGGCGGGATTGGCCGCTTCCAGCGCCACGGTATCGCCCTTGCGGCGAAGGCGCTTGAGGGTGGCTTCCTCGTCGTCGACGAGCGCAACGATGATCTCGCCGGTCGAGGCAGTTTCCTGCTTCTTGATGAGGACAGTGTCGCCATCGAAGATGCCAGCGTCGATCATGGAATCGCCGCGTACTTCAAGCGCATAGTGCTCGCCAGCACCCAGCATTTCGGGCGGGACGACGATGGTGTGGGTATGGTGTTCGATGGCCGAGATGGGCGTACCGGCAGCAATGCGGCCCATGACCGGGATGGAGACGGGGCGGACATAGTCCTCGGCACCAGCATTGCTGCGTGCCGGAGGGGCCGCGACCTTGCCGAGATTGCCTTCAATGACCGACGGCTCGAAGCGGGCCTTGCGACCGCCAAGCGAGGGGTTCATCGAATCGGGGAGTTTGACGACTTCAAGCGCGCGGGCCCGATTGGGCAGGCGGCGGATGAAGCCACGTTCTTCGAGCGCAGTGATGAGGCGATGGATGCCCGATTTTGACGCCAGATCGAGCGCGTCCTTCATCTCGTCAAAGGAAGGAGGAATGCCGCTTTCCTTCATCCTCTCGTGGATGAACATCAGCAACTCATATTGTTTGCGCGTCAGCATTAGCCCCACAACCCCAGAATCGGAACATAGACAGAACGACTATAAGCGTTCCAGTTATGTTCCGCAATAGTTCGCGAAAGTCGGACGATCAGAACGCGTCGATGGGGAGCGCTTCGACCAGCGCCCCAACGGGCTGGCCCGGGTCGTGTTCGGGCTGGACGATGAGCATGTCAGCCTGCGCCAGCGACGAGGTATGGCCGCTGTCGGTCTGGGAGATCGGCAGGATGGCGGGGCCGTTGGCCGTGTGGACCAGCGAGCCGCGCATGAAGTGGCGGCGGGCGGTGTTCGGGGGCGTCGGCGCGAGCAGGGGCAGGGTCCAGAGTTTTGGCGCGGGATAACCGAGCCGGGCGCGGATCGCGGGCTTGATGAAGGCGATGGCGGTGACCATGGCCGAGACCGGATTGCCGGGAAGGCCGAAGACCAGTGTCTTGTCGCGCGTGCCGAACATCAGCGGTTTGCCCGGCCGCATGTTGATGCGCCAGAAGTCGAGCGTTACGCCGAGATCCTTGAGGGCGTCCTGGACAAGGTCATGCTCGCCGACAGAGGCGCCGCCTGTGGTGATGAGGATGTCGGGGTCGCCAGCAAAGACCTCTTCCAGGCGGGCGCGAAGAAGCGGTGCGTCGTCGGTGGCGATGCCATGGTCGGCGATGGTCTCGGCATGGGGCGCGAGCATGGCGCTGAGGCCGAAGGAATTGGAGGCAACGATTTGATCGGGGCCCAGAGGCGTGCCGGGGGGAACGAGCTCATCACCGGTGGCCAGCAGGGCGATTTTGGGACGACGGGCGACGGTGAGAGAGCCCGCATTGGCGGCGGCCGCGACGGCGATCTGCATCGGTGTGAGGCGCGTGCCCGGCGCGAGCAGCGTCTGGCCGGTGGCAAAGTCATTGCCCTTAGGGCGAACGCTGTGGCCGAGACGGGCAGGGGCCGTGAAGCGGACACGACCGCCTTCGCGGACGGCTTCTTCCTGCATGATGACGGTGTCGGCACCCGCGGGGACCGGGGCGCCGGTGAAAATGCGGATGGCCTGATCGGGGCCGACGGTGCCGTCAAAACCGGCGCCGGCCTGTGACATGCCGATGACATCGAGCCATTTGCCTTCGGCGACGTCAGCGGCGCGCATGGCGTAGCCATCCATGGCACTGGCGTTGAAGGGGGGCTGATCGTGCTGGGCGACGAGGGGCGCGGCGAGGACGCGGCCGACGGCGTCGTGTAACGGAACGGTTTCCGGTGTGACCGCGGGAACGCGGGCGAGAATGGCGGCCAGAGCGTCGTCGACGGGGAGGAGGCTCATGGCGCGCGGGTGAAATCGCCGGACTTGCCGCCGGATTTCTCGACGAGACAGAGGTCGGAAATGACCATTGCGCGGTCGATGGCCTTGGCCATGTCGTAGAGCGTTAGTGCGGTGTTGGAGGCGGCGACCAGCGCTTCCATCTCGACGCCGGTCTGGCCGGTGGTTTCGGCGGTGGCGAGGATGAGGATCGCGGTCTCGCCATCGGCCTCGATCTCAACGCTGACCTTGGTCAGCGGGATCGGATGGCAGAGCGGGATCAGCTCAGACGTTTTCTTGGCCGCCATGATGCCGGCGATACGGGCGACGGCGAGCGCGTCGCCCTTTTTGAGACCGCCGCCCATGATGGTGGCGATGGTTTCGGGCTGGCCGCTGATCCGCGCCTGAGCTACCGCGCAACGACGGGTAACCGGCTTGTCACCGATGTCGACGATGTGGGCCTCGCCCCGCTCATTGAGGTGGGTGAGGCCAGCCATTACGCTACCGGCTCAGCAGCGCCGGTGAGCAGAGTGCGTGTCGCGACAACCACGTCGTCCTGACGCATCAGGCTTTCGCCGACGAGGAAGGTGCTCACGCCACAGCGCTCGTCGAGCATCTTGATGTGGTCATGTGTGAAGATGCCGCTCTCGCTGACGAGAAGCACGTCATCAGGCACGCCAGCAGCCAACTCAACCGTGGTTTCGAGCGAGGTCTCGAAGGTGCGGAGGTTGCGGTTGTTGATGCCGATGAACTTGCTGTCGAGCGCCAGGGCGCGGTCGAGCTCTTCGCGGTCATGGACTTCTACCAGAGCGTCCATGCCCCATTCCTGGGCGGCGTCGAGCAGGTAGCGGGCAGCGTCATCATCAACGGAGGCAAGGATGATGAGAATGCAGTCGGCACCCCAGGCGCGCGCTTCGGCAACCTGGTAGGTCTCGAAAAGGAAGTCCTTGCGCAGGGCGGGCAGGTTCGTCGCCGCGCGGGCTTCCTTGAGATATTCCGGCGCGCCCTGAAAGCTTGGGCGGTCGGTGAGGACCGAGAGACAGGCAGCGCCAGCGGTTTCGTAGGCGCGGGCGATTTCGGTGGGGTTGAAGTCGGGGCGGATCAGGCCCTTGGAGGGACTGGCCTTCTTCACTTCGGCAATGAGGGCATAGTCGCCATTGGCGCGCTTTGCCTTCAAGGCGTTGACGAAACCGCGCGGTGCCGGCTGGTCATGGGCTTCTGCCACGACTTCGGCCCAGGGGCGCATGCTCTTGGCGGCGGCGATTTCCTCGCGTTTATAGGCTTCGATCTTGGTGAGAATATCGCTCATGACGCTCGTCCGTTGGATACCGCCACGAGGCGGGCGAGTGTTTCCTTGGGCTTGCCGCTATCGATGGCAGCAGCAGCCATTTCAGCGCCTTCGCGCAGGTCTTCTGTCTTCTCGGCGACAATGAGGGCCGCTGCTGCGTTGAGCAAGACAATATCCCGATAGGCGCCGGGCGCGCCGTCGAACAGGGCGTGGATTGCCTGGGCATTCTCTTCGGGCGTACCGCCGATAATGTCCTTGAGCTCAT
>JAAZLP010000354.1 GCA_012799265.1 Phyllobacteriaceae bacterium
GTGATTTATTTCGTGCCCGGCACATGCAGGTGGTGGAGCTTCACCGCCAGTCGGCTGATCGTGCTGTCGGTAAGAAGGCGCTTGGCTTCGGCCAGTGTCGCCCAATGGCGCATGCGGGCGCCCTGCTCCCGCCAGGTATCGAACTGCTGGGTAACCCGCAGCGGATAAAGATCGATATCGACGAGAATGGCGCCATCATTGCCGACACTGCCGCGATAGCTGCCGATCGGGGTGTGCTCGATCTCCCCGGCAACGCCCGCCTCTTCCAGCGCCTCGTTGGCGGCACTGTCCCATGGCGTCAGACCAGGTTCGATCGCACCCTTGGGAAAAATCCACTTGCCGGAACGGCGGGACGTGATGAGCAGGAAGGCCATGCGGCCATCGACGATTGAATAGGGTAATGCACCCGCCTGGCGCAGCTCACTGGGAGTCTCGACACGAGGACTCCACTTCTTGAGGTGATCACGCAGCATCGTTTTGTCTCCGCCTTGGCAGTTCGATGCTCTCTTGCATGGAGCAAGCGCCTTGTCCATGCGGGCAAGAGAAAGGGCCCCGGAGGGCCCTTTCGAAACTGGGGATTAGCTGATCAGGGTCAGGTTCGTCGCCGAAACCTTGCCATCGCGGCCGGTCTCAAGCTCAAAGGTGACCTTGTCACCTTCGTACAGGCCCTGCAGGCCCGAGCGCTGCACAGCCGAGATGTGGACGAATGCGTCCTTTTCGCCATTCTCGGGCGAAATGAAACCATAGCCCTTGGTGGTGTTGAAGAATTTCACGGTACCCGTGATCGCAGACATAGGAGACCTCTTGGTCTGGTAACCGCTTGCGCGGCGGAAGGGTTTATCCGGGCAAAATGATCGCCAGGACTTACGGTTCACAAGATCAGGAGGTAGCCCAGTTTCCGGCAGGCCGGTCGTTCAGGTAGCGCAAGACAAGTGCAACGTATGGCGTAGTTATTCATGACCAATGTAATATTTCAAGTACATCGACCGTATAAATAAAGACACCCGGGTGGGGGGCCAACCGGGTGTCTGGCGCCCGGGAGGGCGCGCCGTAGGGGGCGCTACGGCATGGGATGGCGCAGGTGTTAGCCGCGCGGACAGGTGGAGATGTACTGGGTGCCGTCAGGACGACGATAGACGCAGCGATCGCGGCTGGTGCCGTAGTAGCCGATGACGTCGCCAGCAGCAGCACCGGCGACCGCGCCAATGCCGGCGCCGACAGCCGTACCAACTACGCTACCGCCGGTTGCGGCGGCTCCGATTACACCACCGCCGATTGCGCCAACGGTCGCGCCCTGCTGGGTCGTGGTGCAGGCTGCGAGGGAAAGGGCGGTGGCGGCGACGATCAGGATCTTATGCATGGGGTGTCCTCCAGAGGATATTCGCAGCTAGAACTGCGTCGTCCCTCTAAAGGTTCCGCACCAATTTTAGTCTTTGTTGAATTGTTGGCCAGAGCGCGAAGCGAGGCCGACCAGCGCGAGGCCGAGCCAACCGACAATCATGCCCCCACCGCCGAGGGGCGCAGCGCCCGGGAAGAGGCCCTGCCCTGTCCATTCGCGGATGGCCAGATCACCGACAAAGAGCAAGGTGCCAAGCGCAAGGATGGCCCCCGCCACCCGCCATGCGCGTGTCTTTCCGGCGAGCCCGACAGCAAGCAGGGCTGGACCATGTGCGAGGCAGATCGAGGCGATGGCCGCAATATTGCGCGACTCCGTGGCGTGAGACGCCGAGGCCGCTGCCGCGACACCCAGAGCGCCAACCAGGCCTGCAAATCCCAACAACAGCCGTTGCAACATCATCGTCTTCCTTCTGCCCCTGACTTCCCCGTCTGCGACCAATGGACTAGATCATGGGCGCGAGTGTGAGAATCGACCATGAGTGACAAAGCCGCGCCGGCCCTGCCAGCGCAAGAGATTTTGCCTGCCAGCCATGGCTGGGGCGAAGAACTGCGCCAAACCTTTACCCTGGCCTGGCCGCTGGTCATCGCTCAGCTGGCACAGAACGCCCTGCATACGACTGACGTGATCCTGCTCGGCTGGCTCGGGCCGGACTATCTGGCCGCCGCCACACTCGGCACCACATTCTTCATGCCATTCCTGCTATTCGCCACCGGCGTTGTTGGAGCGGTGGCGCCGCTCGTCTCGCAGGCACGGGGCGCGCGAGACATCAAATCCGTGCGTCGCATCGTACGACAGGGATTTTGGGCAGCGATCCTTCTGGGGCTCATTCTGGTCCCCATCATCCTCCAGATACGACCCATCTACGAGTTCCTGGGACAGGACCCGCGTGCGACGCGCATGGCTGAGGAATTCGTACAGATTGTTGTCTGGTCGCTGTTCCCGGCGCTCGGCATCATCGTGCTGCGCTCGTTCCTGTCGTCCTTCGACGCCACTCGGGCAATTCTCATCATTACTGTGCTCGGCGTGTTCGTAAACGCCGGCATCGCCTATACGCTGATCTTCGGCAATTTCGGCATGCCGCGGCTGGAGCTGCGCGGTGCGGCCATTGCCACGCTGGTGACCAATTGCATCATGTTTGCGGTGATGCTGGTCTATGTGGTGCGCCACCGCCGCTTTAAGCGCTTCAACATTCTGATCCGCTTCTGGAAGCCGGACTGGGGCCACTTCCGCGCCATCTTCCGCATCGGCATTCCCATTGGCCTCACTGTGCTGGCGGAGACTGGTCTCTTCACGGCAGCGGCACTGCTGATGGGCCGCATTGGCATCGATGAGGTCGCGGCGCACGCTGTTGCCCTGCAATGCGCGTCCATCGCCTTCATGGTGCCGCTGGGCCTGGGCGTTGCGGCGACGGTGCGCGTCGGCGTTGCCTATGGACGCGGGGACAGAGAAGGTGTTCGCAAGGCGGGCTGGATGTCCTTCATGCTGGGCACCGGCTTCATGGTCCTCTCGGCCACGGCGTTCCTGCTCTTTGGCCCCGGCATCATCCGGCTGTTCCTTGACCCGGCGCAGCCTGAGAACCTCAACGCCATCGCGCTGGCAGGCTCTTTCCTCGTCATCGCCGGGCTTTTCCAGCTGGTCGATGGCGCGCAGGTGGTTGCCGCTCACGCATTGCGTGGGTTGAGCGACACGAAGGTGCCGATGCTCCTCGCGATCTTCGGCTACTGGTTTGTCGGCCTGCCGGTCGCCTATGTCCTAGGCTTTGTCTTTGACATGCGCGGCGTTGGCATCTGGCTGGGCCTTGCCGCGGGCCTCGCCTTCGCGGCTGTGGCATTGGCTGCCCGGTTTGCCATGCGCGAACGTCTCGGCCTGCTCGACAGAATGGTCGAGCCTTAAACGAGCGGCGCCCCGGCGAGACCCAGCCGGGGCCAGTCCCCCATGCGGTTGCGGAACCAGGTGCCCTGGCGCTTGGCATATTGATGCGTTGCCGTCGTCGCGAGGCGGATCGCTTCATCGGCTGACATGGTACCGTCAAGCCAGGCCGAGATTTCCGGCACGCCGATGGCCTTCATAGCCGGTAGGCTCGGGTCGAGGCTCTGTGCGCGGATGGCTTCCACCTCTTCTACTGCCCCGTTCTCGAACATCGTCGCAAAACGCTTGGTAATCCGATCCCGCACCACGTCACGCGGTGGCTCAAGCACGATGCGCTCCATATCCCAGCCCGCAATCGGGCCGGGCCGCTGGTCCTGCTGAAAGCTCGACAGGGTCCGCCCGGTCTGACGCTTGACCGCCAGGGCACGGGTGACGCGCTGCGGGTCGGCGACCTTGAGACGTGCCGCTGTTTCCGGGTCTTCATGCATCAGCAGGGCCATACGGCTGGCTTCGTCACTGCCCTCCAGCGCGGCTTCAACCGCGCTGATGACCTCCGGCACAATCTCCGGCACATCGGCAAAGCCGTTTACCAGGGCGTCGAAATAGAGCCCGGTGCCACCCACGAAAATCAGGGGGCTCGAGGGGTCGGTCTCTGCAATGATCCGGTCGACCGCGCGTAACCACTGCCCGGTCGAAAAGCGTTCGCTTGCCGGGACGACGCCATAGAGAAGATGCTCCGCCTGCGCCTCCTCTTCGAGGCTTGGGCGCGCGGTGATGACACGCAAGGTGTCATAGACCTGCATGGAGTCGGCATTGACGATGATGCCCCCATTGTCGCGGGCGCGCGCAATGGCCAGCGCCGACTTGCCGCTGGCAGTCGGACCCGCTATCAGCACAGCGCGCCTCTGGCCCATCATCCTCTTTCTCCGAAAGTCACTGACGCTATGCCAGTTATCTCCCTGATCGCCAATCCCGCAGATTCTGAACTCGATGCCGCACTCGCCGCAGAAGTGGTTGCAGAGATCGGTGGCGAACTGAATTGGCTAAGCCATTCCATCGCCTGCGATATTGCCGAGCCTAAGGCCCCAAACGCGCTTGAGCTCGCTCGCGAAATCATTGGCAGCCGCAAGGTGGACGCCAACCTCCTTCCAACCGAAGGACGTCGCAAGAAGCTGCTCGTTGCCGACATGGACTCCACCATGATCGAGCAGGAATGCATCGACGA
>JAAZLP010000355.1 GCA_012799265.1 Phyllobacteriaceae bacterium
AAAGTCTAAGCCGAAACGACCTTAAAGGCCGTTCCGGCTGACTGCAATTGCACATGGATCACAGTCCACGGCGCATCAGCATTGTGATTAACGCCTGACACGTCAGACGGAAGCCTCAGGCACAACACGCTTTTCGAGCACGGTGTCGATAAGGCCGAAGGCCTTGGCTTCTTCCGGCGAGAGGAAGCGATCGCGCTCGAGAGCGCTCTCGATTTCCTCATAGGTGCGGCCGGTGTGCTTTTCATAGATCTGATTAAGACGGCGCTTCAAACCCTCGACTTCCTTGGCATGAATCAGGATGTCAGTGACCTGACCCTGGAAGCCGCCGGAAGGCTGGTGGACCATGACGCGCGAATTCGGCAGCGAGGTGCGCATGCCGGCTTCGCCAGCGGCGAGCAGGAGCGAACCCATGGAAGCAGCCTGGCCCATGACCATGGTGGCAACTGCCGGACGAATGAACTGCATGGTGTCGTAGATGGAAAGGCCAGCCGTCACCACGCCGCCGGGCGAGTTGATGTACATGGCGATTTCCTTCTTCGGGTTTTCCGATTCGAGGAAAAGCAGCTGTGCGACGATGAGCGAGGCCATGTTGTCCTCGACCACACCGGTCACGAAAATGATGCGTTCGCGCAGAAGGCGCGAATAGATGTCGAAAGCGCGTTCGCCACGGTTCGACTGCTCGACCACCATGGGAACGAGCGTGTTCATGTAAAGATCGTGCGGGTCCCGCATTATGTGCCCCTTGGCTCCGTTCCGTGTCGCTTGCCGGTCCAGAGCTGGTTGGAATGGCCTACGCCCCTGCCCCGAACTGGATCGGTGAGGCCGCCGGCGTGGAAAATCTCGAATCAGCGCGACCGGCTGATTGCAGTCGATGCCGCCTTAACGGGCGGTAAAGGCACAGATAGGCGGCAATGTGGCACTGTTCAATAGCGATGTGGCCGATTGCTCGGTAAGGTGAACATGAGCAATTTTATCGGCCAGCCACAGGCCGATGGATCGGCGACACAGGGCCGCTAATCCCCCAGACGCTTATTCAGCGCCCTTGAAGGCGATGGCGATGCCCTTCTTCTTGAAATAGGCCTGCATCAGCTTGCGGCCCTGGCGGTTGGGCTGGGCGAGCTTTGCAGTCTCGAAGGTTGCTTCCTTGACGCCTTCAGCGGCCATTGCACCCTTGAGGGCGGCAATGTGCAGGTCGAGGTCCGCATTGTCGTTGCGCAGGGATTCGTAGATGGCGTCGATGGCGGCCGAAACGGTCAAGTCGCTCACGGATAGGGCTCCAATCAGGTGTTATCCCCTTCCCTAGCGATTTTTTCGGCATGAGCAAGGCGAGAGGTCATAGGCAGGGACACAAAGAGCCCATAGATTTGACCAACAGATCAAATTGCCTGCCCCAAGCGAGACCATGGCTTCCATTCTTCAAGTCAAACCGATCACCGACGTTCCCGCTCATCTACGCAAGAGCGCCCAGCCGCAGGACCCGGCCTTTTACCAGAACCCCTACCCGTTCTATGCCGAGCAGCATGCCGCGAGCCCTGCCTTCTTCTGGGAGGAATATGGGCACTGGTGTTTTGCCGACTTCAAGACTGTGAGCCTGCTGATGCGCGACAAGCGCTTTGGCCGCGATATTCTCCATGTAGCGACGCGCGAAGAAATCGGGCTGGAAGAGCCCAAGCCGCATACGGCGGACTTTGACCTCACCGAGAAATATTCTCTGCTCAATCTCGAGGCGCAGGCACATACAAGGCTGCGGACGCTGGTCAACCGCGCCTTCGTCTCGCGCCAGGTGGAACAGCTGCGGCCGCGGATTCGTCAGCTGGCGCATGAGCTTATCGATGGTTTTGAAGGAAATGATTCCGTTGACCTGATCAAAGCCTTCGCGGCGCCGATCCCGGCTATCGTGATTGCCGAGATGATCGGGCTGCCGGCAGAAATGGCGCCAAAGCTGCTCGAATGGTCCAACCGCATGGTGACCATGTATATGTATGGCGTCACCCATGAGACCGAACTGGACGCCAACCAGGCGGCCAAGGAATTCACCGAATATCTGCGCGGCGTGATCGCCGAGCGGCGCAAGGAGCCGAAGGCGGACCTGTTGAGCCATATGCTGACGGCAGACCGCGACGGCGATGTGCTGATCGAAGATGAAGTGCTGTCGACCGCGATCCTGTTGCTCAATGCCGGGCATGAGGCGACGGTGCACACGACCGGCAATGGTGTGAAGTCGATCCTCGAAAGTGGGATTGATCCGAAGACGCTGTTTGCTACGCCGGAGCAGACGGAAAAGACGGTCGAGGAATGCCTTCGCTATGACGCGCCGCTGCACCTTTTCACCCGTTATACGCTTCAGGACGATACCGAGCTGAGCGGTATTCCGCTGCGCAAGGGCGATGTGGTCGGCATGATGCTGGGCGCTGCCAATCGCGACCCGGCGCGCTTTGCCAATCCCAACACATTCGACCCGTTCCGCGAGGACGGGGCCAATGTCAGCTTCGGCGCCGGCATCCACTTCTGCATCGGCGCGCCGCTGGCACGGATCGAGCTGCAGGAAGCGATGAAGGTGCTGTTCGAGCGCTTGCCGAACCTGCGGATTGCTGAAGAGCCACGCTATGGGAATGTGTATCATTTCCACGGGCTGGAGAAGCTGATGGTGAGCTGGAAGTAAGGGGGCGGCCGATAGCTGCGGCTACCGCACCATCTTTCCCTTGCTCCGCAGCGTCACCCTCGGGCCTGACCCACTGGTGTCCGGTTTAGCTTTTCTCGAGGTTCAGGGCGAACTGTCGTGGGTCTGATTTTGGCCTTGGCGGTGGAGTTTTGAGGGCGTTGATTGGCCTTTTGTGCATGAGGTTGAGACGCACG
>JAAZLP010000356.1 GCA_012799265.1 Phyllobacteriaceae bacterium
CGTCCCTTTATGGGCATCGATAATTTGTTTGGAAATCGAAAGACCAAGGCCTGAATGATTGCCGAAATTCTCGATCTCGGGCCGGTCCGTATAGAAGCGCTGGAAGATGCGACCGACATCGCCAGTAATGCCTGGGCCCTCGTCGGTCACCGTAACCGTGATCGTATCGCCCTCGGTGGCCACCGCAACTTCGACCGTCGACTCCGGGGGCGAGAACGACACCGCATTGTCGATCAGATTGGAGAAGACCTGCGCCAGGCGCGATTCCTGCCCCTGAATGATCGTGCTGCCTCGGCCCGCCCGTTTGGCCATAACCACGTCAACTTCGCGCTCGGCAGCCATGTCCCGCTGAATGCCAACCATGGCAATGGCCAGTTTCTCGAGGTCAACCTCTTCGGCAGTTTCGCGCGCAAGCTCTGCGTCCAGTCGGCTGGCGCTCGAGATGTCGGTGATCAAGCGGTCAAGGCGGCGCACATCGTGCTGGATGATATTGGTCAGCCGTTCCCGGTCCTCCGGCTTCTTTGCCAGCGGAAGGGTCTCGACAGCCGAGCGCAGCGAGGTCAGTGGGTTCTTGAGCTCGTGCGCTACGTCGGCCGCAAAACGTTCAATGGCCTCGATGCGATTATAGAGCGCATCGGTCATGCGCCGCAGGGCTCCGGACAGGTGGCCGATTTCGTCAGGGCGATCAGTCAGATCGGGAATTTCAGCGCGGGCGTCGCCAGCAGTCTGCACCCGTTCGGCGGCAGCGGAGAGGCGCCGCATCGGGCCTGCAATGGTGCCAGCCAGAAGCAGTGAGAGGGCGATCTGTACAACGGCCGCGATCATGGCGATACGCAGCAGGCTCCAGCGCTCCTGAGCCACCACCGAATCGATGTCGCCCGGCGCGGTGGACAGCAAAATGGCGCCGACAGTGGCCCGGAGTCTCTGGACCGGGACCGCCACGGAAACGACGAGCTGGCCTTGGCCGTCGACCCGGACGAAATCTGACGGCGCCCCGGAGAGAGCGGAGGCGACCTCGGGATATCGCGTCCCCTCGTCCGCCTGGTATTCCTGATAGGTCGGGTAATTGTCGCCGGGGGACCAGGAGATGATCGCGTTCCACCAATCCAGCAGGAAAAACCGCTGCGTGGACGTGTCGATCGTCTGTCGCAGCACCTCGCCGCGTGCATAGATATTGTCGCTGTCGAGGATCAGCAGGCCCTGCTGGTCATAGATGCGTGCCCGGGTGCGGGTCGGCGTGATAAGGTTGCGTAGCAGCGGCGCCACCCGCTCGGGATTGATGGGGAATTCCAGCGCGGGATCGAAATAGGAAAAGGGCGATAGCCTTCCGGCCTGCGCATCAAGCAGTCGATCGGGATCGATCGAAATGACGTCGCTATCCACGGTCGCGGAAGCGGCAATGGCGGCCGAGATGATCTCGCCCTGCACACGCAGCGACTGGACGCGCGCATCGATGAGGCCAGCCCGCCACTGGTTGAGATAGAGTATGCCGACCACCAGCACGAGCAGCCCGGCCATGTTGAGCACAACGATGCGGCGCGTCAGGCTCGAGAAAATGGTGAAGTCGAGAAAGCGGCGCACGCCATCGAAAACCGTTCCCAGCCAGGTCAGCAGGATGCTGCGGCGACGGCGCGAGCGCGGTGCGCCCTCTGCCGTGCCGTGCTCATCCCGCCGAGGCTCGTCGGCCTGTGGATCGATGGTGGCCACAGCTCCTTACTGCTCTTTGAAGCGATAGCCGACGCCGTAGAGCGTCTCGATCATCTCGAAATCATCGTCGACCTGCTTGAACTTCTTGCGCAGGCGCTTGATGTGGCTGTCGATTGTGCGGTCGTCGACATAGACCTGATCGTCATAGGCAGCGTCCATCAGGGCGTTGCGCGATTTCACGACACCCGGACGCAGGGCCAGCGCCTGCAGGATCAGGAACTCGGTGACGGTCAGGGTGACCCGATGCCCCTTCCAGGTGCAGGTGTGCCGTTCTTCATCCATCACCAGCGCACCACGCTCAATGAGCGCCTTGCTGGGTACTGATTCCGTGACGCCTGTGCCCCCCGCTGCGGCGTCGCGCGGAGAAGACCGACGCAGGATGGCCTTTACGCGTTCGACCAGGAGGCGCTGACTGAAAGGCTTGGTGATGAAGTCATCTGCACCCATCTTGAGGCCAAACAGTTCGTCGATTTCCTCATCCTTGGAGGTGAGGAAGATCACGGGCACATCGGACTTCTGGCGCAGGCGGCGGAGCAGTTCCATGCCATCCATGCGCGGCATCTTGATATCGAGAATGGCCAGGTCGGGTTTGTCAGTGGTCAGACCCTCAAGGCCCGAGGCACCGTCGGTATAGGTGGCGACCTGATAGCCTTCCGCTTCCAGCGTCAGAGACACGGAAGTGAGGATATTGCGGTCGTCGTCCACCAGGGCGATCTTTGGCATGTTCTGCCTTTCTCTTCGTGACGCTAGAGTTTTCCAGCGACGTTGCAGGCGACAATTACGCATTAAATAAGGCGTGGCCAAGTCTTGCACCAGAGGGAGGCGACTCGCCATGTCGATCAGACTTCAGTCGTAAGACCCTTTTCGGGATGGTTCGGCCCCGCGCTGACCCTCTATTTTCACCCTATCAGCTGTCCCGGCGGACGGCGCGATGGAGTTTGACATATGACTGCGTTCGACCACGTATCCCTCAGGGCCAAAATTGCCGGCGCTGCCGCGTCATTGAGCGACAACGCGATCGCCCCGACGCTGGTTGCCGCAGCTGTCGGCCAGGGTCAGGGCGTGCTCACCGCCCATGGTGCGGTGTCTGTAACCACCGGCGCCTTCACCGGCCGCTCCCCCAAGGACAAGTTCGTCGTTCGCGACGCGCACACCGAAGATAAGATCTGGTGGGACAATTCGGGTGCGCTGAGCCCCGAGCATTTCGACGTGCTGCTTGGCGATGTCGAAGCGCACCTCGCGTCCCAGCCGCTTTACCGTCAGGATCTGCTCGCCGGTGCTGATCCTGCGCACCAGTATGCTGTTACCGTGCTGACCCCCAGCGCGTGGCATGCCCTCTTTATCCAGAACCTTCTGATCCGCCGCGGTGAAGGCATTCCGGCCGCTGATGACGCGACCCAGGTGACCATCCTCCATGCGCCGCACATGAAGGCCGATCCGGCCCGTCATGGCAGCCGCACCGACA
>JAAZLP010000023.1 GCA_012799265.1 Phyllobacteriaceae bacterium
CCTTCATCGAGGGGATGACCACCTTGTTGACGTAGAAAGTGCCGTTGAGATTGATCTCTACGACGCGCCGCCACTCGTCCGGGTCATAATCCTCCAGCGGCGCATTATTGCCCGCTACACCCGCCGAATTGACCAGAATGGAGACAGGGCCCACCTCCGCTTCCACTTCTGTGTGGACGCGCTCCAGTCCGCCAAGATCGGTGATATCCACGTTCTTGCTGGAGGCGCCAGCGCCGAGGGCCGTAACTGCCTTTTCCAGAAGCGCGGCGTCCCGGTCCCAAAGGCTTACCTTCGCGCCTGACGCCAGGATACGCTGCGCCATGGCGGAGCCCAGCCCCTGTGCGCCGCCGGTGACAACGGCCACCTGGCCGCCAAGATCAATATTGTTCAATTTGCTTCCCTCGAAAACGAAACGGCCCGGACAGGTCCGGGCCGCTGAACCTAGAGGCGGACCACTTCGCCGGAATGGATGGACTCATCGGCGGCCAGCACAATCCGAAGGCTGTTGACCCCATCATTCATATGCGCAGTCAAATCGAGGTCCTCCCTGATGGCCCGGAGCAGATAGCGCTGTTCCCGCTCGCATAGCTCATCGTGGTCAGGCTCATCGGTCATGTCAATGCGCTCATCCGGCCTCGACATGTCGGCGTAGTGGCGCAGGATCTGGTTGGTCTTGGTGTGGGCGTTGATATCGTCCGATTTCACCCCCGCCGAGTTCTCCGCCATGACGATAGAAACAGAGCCCTTGGGCCCGAAAACGTCCTTCACGAAGAAGGCGGTTTCGCTGACCATCGGGCCCCAGCCGGCTTCGTACCAGCCGACCGAACCATCATCGAACTGCACCTGCAGCATGCCATAGTTCTGCTTGGCGACCTCATCGGTCAGCTTGGCACCAATGGCATGGACCTTGACCGGCTTGGCATCGGTCATCTGGCACATGACGTCGACATAGTGCACGCCGCAATCAACGATAGGCGGAAAGCTGTCCATCAGCCGCTTGTGCCAGGACCAGGTTTCACCATTGGACTGCTGGTTGAGGTTCATGCGGAACACCAGCGGCGTGCCAAGCTCGCGGGCGATCTCGATGAACTTGGTCCAGCTCGGATGCTGACGAAGGATGTAGCCGATAACCAGCTTCTTGCCGGTCCGGTTGGCCGTCTCGACCACCTTCTCCGCGTCTTCCACTGTCAGGGCCATCGGCTTTTCGACAAAGACATGGGCGCCTGCTTCCATGGCCCTGATGGCATAAGGCGCATGCGTGTCGGGCAGGGTGTTGATCGACACAACATCGGGCTTCAGTTCTGCCAGCGCCGTTTCGAAGTCATTATACTTGGCCGCCCCCGACAAGGCTGCGGGCAGGTTCACGCTGTCGATATGGCGGGTACAGACCCCGGCCACCTCGAACCCATCGATGCGCGTATAGGCCAGGGCATGGCTCATGCCCATGTTGCCCAGACCCACGACCAGAACACGCAAAGCGCTCATGTCCTGCCTCCTCAGCTGATGTGAATGATGGTGCCAGTGCGCGCGGACTCCTCAGCCGCGAGACAGGCCTGCAAGGCGCCGGCAGCATCTTCCGGACGCCCGACATCGGGCTGTTCCCCAGCAAGCGCCTTGCGGGTGAAGTAGACGAACTCGTCGCGCAGCGCCCCGCCGCGCACGCCGTCAAACATCGGCCAATAGGTCGTGTCCGGGCTATGGAGCTTGTTGCCATCGACAATGGCGAGGTTGGGGAAAGTGTCCTGGATATGGATGATCCCTTCGGTACCGATGACCGACATGCGCTCGTCAATGTCGAACGGCGTCTTGTCTGGCATGCACCACACGGTTTCCAGTGTCGCTGTCGCGCCGCTGGCGAAACGGAACATGGTCTGGCCAATGTCCGGATGCTTGAGATTGCGCAACGACGTTGTCTGCGCATAAGCCGAGACGATCTTGTCGCCGGTAAGCCAGAGCATGATGTCGGTGTCGTGGATGGCGTCGCCGACGATCGGCCCGATCTTCTGCAGGATCGTTGGCGTCCAGGCTGACGGAATATTGCGGCGCGAGGAGAGGGCGATAATCTTGCCGATACGGCCTTCGTCAATCGCCTGCTTGGCCATGCGATAGCGCGGGTTGAAGCGCACGACGTGACCAATGAAGAGAATGCCCTTCGACGTCTTGGCGGCTTCAACGATCTTGCGGGCGTCTTCGACGGTCGAGGCAATCGGCTTTTCGAGGAAGACGTGCTTGCCGGCCTTGAGTGCGGCAATCGCCGGCTCGGTATGCTGGTCCCACATGGTGCAGATGGAAACCGCGTCGATATCCGGATCGGCCAGCATGTCGTTGTAGTCGGTATAAAGCTTGGTCACGCCAAACTTCTGCCCCTGCTCGGCCAGGCGGTCCGGCGTGCGCGTGCAGAGTGCTTCCAACTTCAGATTGGGTATCCCCATGATGGTTTCGGCATGGATCTCCCCAAACCAGCCGAGCCCGATAATGCCAATGCGCAGTTGCGACATTCTTCTTCTCCCCTCATAGATCCTCGAGCGTGAGCTCGCGGGTCATCACGATATTTCCAGAACTGAGGCCGCAATCGACCGGGATAACCGCACCTGAAACCGCGCTCGATGCATCCGAGGCGAGGAACCCCACCACGGATGCAACTTCTTCGGGCTCCACGATCCGGCCCAGCGGGTACCAGCGCTCCAGCGTCTTCAGCACGTTCGGGTCTTTCTGCGCCCGCTCACGCCACAGCGGCGTGCGCACCGTGCCGGGCATCACGCAATTGCTGCGGATGCCATATTTTCCCAGCTCCTGCGCCAGCGTTCGGGTCATCGAGATCATACCCGCCTTGGCAGCCGAATAGGCGGGATCACCCAGCGCGCTCTGGCCATTGACCGAGGCGATGTTGATGATGACGCCCGCCTTCTGCCGCTTCATCCGTTCCGCAGCGGCATGGGCGCAAAAGAACGCGCCGTTGAGATTGCCGTTGATCTCTTCGGTCCAGCTTTCTGGATTGGTCAGCCGCAGCACATGGTGGTTGGAATAGCCCGCATTGTTGATGAGCACGTCGACCTGGTCGATCTCGTCAAATGCCGCCTCCACCGCTTCCATGTCGCCAATATCAAGCCGCATGAAACGAGCATTGACCCCGGCATCCTCCAGCGTGCTCATGGCGCCGCCCGAGGTGATGGATTTGTCGAGGCCGACGATCCCCGCTCCGCGCGCGCCAAACCAATGCGCGAGACAAAGGCCGATGCCGCCCGCGGCCCCTGTGATGACGACCGTCTTGCCGGAAAACTCCGCCATCACGGCACCCGCGCCAGAGCGTCGCCGATCCATTCCAGATTGCGGCGGCGCTGGTGGCCCCAATTGTAGAAGGCGATGTCGGTAACCCCGCCGTTGACCAAGATGTCGACCGCCGACAGGAATTCTGCCTTACTCTCAATGTCCGGATAACTGGGCCGCAAAATGCCGCGGATCGTTGTGTCAGCCGGAAGGCGATGTTTGAGATCAAAGAGATCGGCGGCAATGCGCGCGGCACTCGGCTCATAAAAGCAGGCTTCGATGATGCCGGTCGCCTCGCCGATCGCCCTGAGGTCAGTGCCTTCATACCAGGCCCCGCCCGTTGGCCGCGCAACGGAGGGAATAATGGCGACTTCTGCATCCATACGGACGCGCGCGCGGATTTCCGCCACCAGGCTCGTCACCTGTTCAGCGCGGAAATCGAGATAGGCACGAAGCTCATGGTTGGTGGCAATTTCAGCCACCCAGAACGCCCGCCCCATGTCGTCGGGAATATCGACCTCGCTATTGAGGAAGCTCTCGATCCGGTTTGCGACATAGGCCTTGAGCCCTGCGGCATCCACACCCTGCCTGGTCGCGGCCCCGACGCAGTGGTCGCAGAAGCAAAGCCCCATCAGGCCCTCGAACATCGGATCCTGTCGCACAAAGCTCATCTCGTGATGATAGCCATGCGCATAGGGCGTAAATCCCGGTGCTTCGAGCGACAGGCCGGTGACTGAATAGCTCTCGGTCACATCCACGCAAAGCCCGATCGCATAGTCCCGCGCCGCCGGCGCGCTGGGGCAGAGATTATAGAAATAGGGGTCGCCAAAGGCGTTGCGCACCACGGCGTCCGGATGCTGCATCCCCAGCGCGGTATTGTGCAGCAGCACCATCCACACATTGATATTCATCCGTCCGTCGTCGCAGAGCTCGTCCAGAATATCGCGCTCGGCGAGGATAGAATTGGGCAGTGGCTTGATTGCGCCGTAGCGGCTGTCTGTATGCCGGAAATAGGCTGTGCCATCTTCCGGGAAATAGACCTTGCCCGACTTCCCCTTCGGGCGCAGGAACTTGCCGGCGTGATAGGTGCCCGCCAGCGAGACGGTGTCGAGCCCCATATCCTTGAAGGCCGAGACGGACTCGCCGACGCCATGGTCGGCAAAGTCCCATGCATAGCTCAGGATGGCCTTGTAGCTCATTGTCCGAACCAGCCGTCCTTGAGGTAGCGCATATATTCAAAGACCATGCCGTGCTTGAGCACGAAGGCCACTTCCAGAAAGTCTCCCACAATGAAGGGCGGGATCAGCACTTCATCGGCTTCGGCCAGACGCTTTTCCATGTCGTCGATGCGATAGGCGACATGGGGATTGTTTTTGACGATCTCGGGCGTCGGGCTGTCCGGCTCATAACGCAGAAACTCGATATGCTCGGGATGATTGCGCGGATTGGTGACCCAAAGGCGCGATTGCTCCACCCAGTCTTCCTGCGGCTGCTTTACGGTCGTGGTGATGCCCACGTGGTCAAATTCGAACACGGCAATGCCTCTTCAATGACGAAAAGGGCGGGGCACTGAACCCCGCCCGCAGGCTTGATCAGAGGGTGGCTTCGATAGCGGCGATATCGACGGCCTTGTATTCGTCGCGCAGCTCGAAGCTGTCGGCGTCGGCCTTGACCTGGGCGTGGTCAAAGTCATTGGCGCCGTCGATCAGTTCGTTGGTCACCACATCGCCGGCCTTGAGTGGCTGCGAGATCTGGCCGATGGCATGGATGGCATCAAAATAGGTCTGCCAGCTGTCTTCGAGGTGCAGACCCCACTTGCCGCGCTTGTCCCAATGGGCGTGCATTAGGCCGCTCTGCTGCATGAGTGATTCAACGGCCGTCGCCGGGTCCATCTGGGTGGCAAGGCCAGGGAATTCGTCCATGGCGATCTGCGTTGCTGCAGCCGGATTGAGCCACCCGAATTCGAGACCCATGGCCCAGCCGCGAAGATACTTGGTATAGGCTTCGACAAGGGCGGGATCTTCCAGATCCTTGGCGCGGACAACGAAGCTGTTAGCCGGGAACACGGATGCGTTCTTGCCCAGCAGGTAGTCGAAATCAAAGCCCTGGCCGCGCCACTGGGCGCGCAGGCCTTCCCAGGTGAGGGCAGCGTCAGCCTGACCCTGTGCCAGCGACTGGCCCCAAGCGGCCACTTCCACATATTTGATCTTGGAAAGGTCAACGCCGGCTGCGGCCAGCATCGGGTCGGCAATCGACTGCCAGCCAGCCGAACCGAGCACGATGGTCATGCCTTCCATGCCCTTGAGGTCAGCCGGAGCCTTGCCCTTCTGGAAGGCAAAATCGAACACGTCGCCGGCCATGGTGTGGAACACGGACTTGAGCTTCATGCCCTGTTCAAGGCCGAGCGACAGCACGCCCGGAGACGGATAGCCGAAGTCCGACTGGTTCTGATCGACCAGCTTGATGGCGGCGGTGGCGTCCTGCGGACCCGCTTCCACGGCCGTTTCGAGGTCTCCGAAATAGCCCATGCGCTTGGCGACCCAGTAGGCGAAGTCGTCGACCACTTCGAGCGAGCCGCGCGGGGAGACCCAACGAATGGGGCCGTTCTGAGCAAAGGCACGGGTGTTCATGCCCACTGCCGACAGGGCTACACCAGCGGCGGTGATCTGAAGCATGCGGCGACGGTTAAGTGTCGTTGTAGTCAGCAGATTGGACATAAATTTCCTCCCATATGTCCGGTTGACGCCATGCCTGGGGCCGGGCGGCAGTGCTGAGGTCGTCAGGACTCCCAGCTGGTCCATTTCTTCCCGATGAGGAAGAAGATGACGTAGATCGTGATGCCGATGGTCGCGAGCAGCACGATCACAGCGAAGAACTGCGGCATGCGGATCATCGACGAGTAGTAGTTGAGACGGTTGCCCAGCCCTTCCGCGCCGCCGACCATTTCGGCGCCGACGGTGGTGAGCAGGCCAAAGATCGAACCGATCATCATCCCGACCATGATCATCGGCATGGCCATGGGGATGCGGATCTTGGTGAAGATCTGCAGCGTCGAAGCGCCAAAGGATTTGGCGAGGGCAATCTTGGCGAGGTCGACGCGGCGGAAGCCCGTGGCGGAGTTGATCATAACCATCGGACCCGATGCGAGCGCCACGGCAATGATGCGCGGTTCCCAACCGAAACCGAATTGCAGCACCAGTAGCGGTACCAGCGCCAGCATCGGCGTCGTCACAAGCAACAGGATGTAAGGCGTGATGATTTTTTCCGCGAACGGGAACTGGGTAATCACCGCCGCCAGCACGAAGCCGATCGAAGCACCGATGCTAAAGCCGATCAGCAGTTCGCAGATCGTCGTCACCAGGTGCGGCCAGAGGAACGGCCACTCGGAAATCAGCGCTGCGCCAATGGCGCTTGGAGGCGGGAAAATGTAGAGCGGCACTTCAAAAAGCCGGATCAGCAGTTCGGCACCGCCAATGATGACGACCGCTACAAGCGCGATGATCGCGATCTCAAACGCGCTGCGGCTCGGCCCGCCCATCAGCGCACTGGCGCCGCCCGCGATACCTACTTCGGTCTTTTGTCCTTTGCCACCAAAGGTCGGGATTTTGTCCTGCAAGGCATCACTCATCGAAATTCTCCTCGCCTTGCTCAGCTGTTCGGACGATGGTCGATCATCGCCTTGATCGCTTCGACCCGTTCGAGGAAGTCAGGGGTTGTCTGGAGCTTCACCGGGCGTGGGCGCGGCAGGTCGACATCGACAATATTGGCGATACGGCCGGGGCGGGCCGACATCACAACGATCCGGTCTGCAAGAAAGACCGCTTCTGCGATGGAATGGGTGATGAAGATGATGGTCTTGCCCGTTTCCATCCAGATTTCCTGGATCAGCAAGTTCATCTCATCGCGGGTAAAGGCGTCGAGCGCACCAAAGGGCTCGTCCATCAGCAATACCGACGGGTCTACCGCCAGGCTGCGGACGATCGATGCGCGCTGCTGCATGCCGCCGGACAATTCGCGTGGATACTTGCTCTCAAAGCCTTCAAGGCCCACGCGCTTGAGAAGCTTCTGAATGCGCTCGCGGTTCGGCGGCTGCTTCTTGATTTCAAAGGGAAGCTCGATATTCCGCCCGAGATTGCGCCAGGGCAGGAGGTTGGCTTCCTGAAAGATCATGGCGATCTCGGGATGCGGCTTATTGATGACATCAGAGCCAAGCGAGATCTTGCCACTGGTCAGGCCATGCAGACCCGCCATCGACCACAGCAGGGTGGACTTGCCGCAGCCAGAAGGGCCCAGCAGGCAGAGGAATTCGCCTTCGCGCACATCGATCGAGACGTTGTCCAGCGCATGCACGCCACCGGACTTTGTCTGATAGATCTTGCTGGCCTGCTCAACCCTCATTTTGGCTGGCATATGGGCGTCAGATACCGCCCCGGCTGCACCATTCATGCAGCGTCCTCCCTCAGTCACCTGTCTTGAACAGGGCGCCAGCCTCCTCAGACCTAGCGCCGTTCCTCCAAAATCAACTGAAACAGAATTTCAGATAGGTGCGTATTATACTTTAGTCGTAGCGGTAGGTCGTTTGGGCATCTAATCTGGCTGTTTTCTTAGGAAAAATGGCAATTTTTTCGAGGGGCTTATCTGGCATCATGAGGCGGTCCTTCCGCCGAAACAAAATTGCCTTGCGAAAAATGCACAAGACTGTAATTCAATTTCAGGTTAGTCGGGAGTGTGCGCATCGTATGCCGAACAAGTCGTCCACCGGGGTCCAGTCAGACGTCATCGATATCGTCTCGCGCATGCAGCGGGTCGAGAGCGAGCTGTCCCCTGCCGAGCAGCAGGTACTGAAAGCCGTGCGCGCCGATTTCGAGGCGACTACGCGCATGACCATTGCCGAACTTGCCAAGGCTGCTGATGTCAGCCAGCCCACCGTGACGCGCTTCTGCCGCTCCATCGGCTGCGCCTCGTTTGCAGCTTTCAAAATCAACCTAGCCACGACGCTCACCGTCGCGGCCGCCTATCTGCAGCCGGATCGCCGCTTCGACGACGACGCCGGCCAACTGGCGCAATCGATCATGACGCGCGCCGTCAACGCCATGCGTGACGTGCTCAATAGCCTGGATACCGATGCCGTCGCGCGCGCCATTGCCGCCATCTCCCAGGCGCGGCGCATCGACATTTATGGTCAGGGCGGAGGCTCGGCCAGCCTTGTCGAAGACGCCAAGCTGCGCCTCTTCCGCATCGGCCTACCCGTCAGCGCCTATATTGACGGCCACCAGCAGCGCATGTCGGCCGCGACATTGGGCAAGGGCGATGTTGTCATCGCCATTTCCAACAGTGGTCGCTCCAAGGCGGTCGCCGAAGCGGTGCAGATCGCGGCATCCTTTGGTGCAACGACCATTGCGCTGTCGCGCCCGGATACCCCGGTCGCCGAAGGCGCCGACATCCTCATACCCATCGTCATTGCCGAAGACGAGAACGTGCTCGCGCCAACGCCGTCACGTTACGCCCATATGATGGTGATGGACACAATCGCCTCTGGCGTCGCCGCCGAGCGTGGGCCTGAAGCGCGCGAAACTCTGCGCCGTGTCCGTTACACCGTCGCCAGCATTGGTATCGCCATTCCGGCGCCGTCCACCGATCCGACCATCCTCATGAAAACCATCAAGCCGCACGAGTGATCGAATGACCTCTCCCCTGGAGCAGAAGCCAGATTGGGTTTTCCGCAATGCGCGCATCATCGATGGCAGCGGAAGTCCTTCCTATCTGGGGGAGGTTGCCGTCACCGGCGAATTCATCACCGCCATCGGAACTCTGGGGGCCATCACGGCGATCGGCCACAACGAGATTGATCTCGAAGGCGCAGCACTCGCGCCCGGCTTCATCGATGCGCATACCCATGATGATCGCATCGTTCTCGATGCGCCCGACATGCTCCCCAAGATCAGCCAGGGCGTCACCACCGTCGTCGTCGGCAATTGCGGGATTTCACTGGCGCCGGTGCAGTTTGCCGGCGATCCGCCGCCGCCGATGAACCTGCTGGGCGGTCGCAACTCTTACGAGTTTCCGACTTTCGCTGCCTATGCCGATGCTGTCGCCAAACGGCGTCCGGCCATCAATGTGGCAGCGCTGGTAGGTCATTCCGCGCTGCGTCTGGCGACCATGTCGGACATCCATCGGAAAGCCAATGATGCCGAAATTGCCCGCATGGGTGCGATGCTGACCGAAGCGATGGAAAACGGCGCCATCGGCTGGTCGACTGGGCTCTTCTACCCCACCAATGCCGACGCAGACGCCGAAGAAGTGGCGGCGCTGGGCCGCTATGTTGCTGAGCATTCTGGCGTCTATGCCACGCATATGCGGGACGAATTCGAAAACGTGCTCGAAAGCATCGAGGAGTCTGTCGAAACGGCCCGCAACGCCGGCACGCCGCTGATCATCTCGCACCACAAATGCGCCGGCGTCGAAAACTGGGGGCGTACCGAGCAGACGCTCCCCAAGATCGCTGCCCTCGCAGAGCATCATCCGATCAATGTCGACGTCTATCCCTATTCCGCCGGGTCCACCAACCTGCGCGCAGACCTCATGACGGACACTTATCCCATCATGATTTCATGGTCGAAGCCGCATCCGGAAATGACCGGGCGCTACATCGTCGACATTGCCGAGGAATGGGGCGTTGATATCCATGAGGCGACAGCGCGTCTGCAGCCGGCCGGGGCAATCTACTTCCAGATGGACGAAGCGGATGTTCGTCGCGTTCTGGCCTCGCCGCTTTCCATGATCGGCTCGGACGGCCTGCCGCACGATGTGCATCCGCATCCGCGCCTTTGGGGCACATTCCCGCGCGTCCTTGGCCACTATTCGCGCGACGTGGGGCTCTTCGAGCTGGAGACTGCGGTCCACAAGATGACCGGCCTCACGGCCAAAGTCTTTGGGCTGACCCGTCGGGGTGCCCTTAAGCGCGGGCACTTCGCCGATATCGTCGCGTTCCGCCCGGAAATGGTTGCCGACACGGCTACCTATGAGGATCCCGTTCAGAAGTCCGTTGGTATCGACTGGGTCATGGTCAACGGCACGATGTCTTATGCGTCTAACGGCCAAAGCGAAGGTAGGGCAGGCCGCCTCGTCTATCGCGACAGATGACCGTCTCGCCTACTGACACAGCGTAGCAAAAGTCACGGGGAAGAACGTCACGACGGTCGCACCCGTCGCCGCCAGGGTGATCAAAAAGTCAGCCCTGTGCTCAGCATGCTCAGTCGAGTTGCCAGCACGCTTCCACTGCACCCACGATATGGCACCGAGCGTAGCGAGTGTGGCCAGCCACATGATTATCAAACTAAACCGATGCAGTGCCTCTGGCCACTGCCACACACATCCCAGTGCCTGGACGCCATAGAGTGCGCCAAACGCACCTGCCCAGATGGTATAGCCTATCAGTCGGGGGATCAGAGGCCGGATCATCTGAGGCCCCCACCGGATAGCAGCAAAAGGATGGCCCAGGCAGGGAGTTGGACGACTGCCGCATAGTCCGTCCAGGCCCTGGTAATCCGCATGTCAGTGGCGCGTAGGGCGGAGACAAATCCAGCGCGGCTACGCAGGAACGCATGGAACGCCAACAGGCCAGCCACGCCGGCATGCACCGCGCAATAGGTTAGTAAGGCGAAGCGCAACGCAAGATTGGCGTGACCGGTGGGGTCAGGGATGCGCATCAGGCCAGAGAACTGGACGATGACTGTCGCTACGGCGAGGCCAGCAGCAAGAAGCAGCATCGCATCGGGGGATCGACCAGCAGCATTTTGCCGTTCAGCGAGCCGGGCGAACAGCAACGCAGCAAACCCGGTAGCGATGCCTATGGACGGAACCCAGTCCAGCGGCTCAACCGGACCGTCCCAACCCGGGGCGATGATGGCGAGATAGAGCGCCCCGAACAGCAGCGACGCATAGAGCGTTGCATCGGCGGCGATCCCGCAGAGCGTCGCCCAATAAGTGACATTGTCCTTCACCTCGCTATCGAGCGGCGCGGATTTTCCTTGTCCGATATCGATGGCGCCTTCGTCGCTGCGCGTACCCAGCGTGTTGGTCCAGAAAAAGAACAGCACGATGGCAGCGACCGTTGCGACAGGAACGATCCAATAGAGCTTGAACAACAGACCGAGGAAGAAGGCACCCGTTGCCAGCGCGCTCCAGAGCGGTAGAAAACTCGGCCTTGGCAAGACGATGACCTGATCGGGTTCGCCGCTCATCATGTCGACGCCCAACGTTTCCTGTCGCCCGGCCCGCGGAAAGGCCAGATATCCCCCGCCTCCCGCCAGCTTGGGCCCAAGCTGGTCCGTGTCAAGATCGTCTGCTCGCACGGTAATGTCGGGAATGGCAGCAAAATTATACGCGGGCGGTGGCGTGGGCATGGCCCATTCCAGCGTGGGCGCCTGCCATGGGTTGCGGCCAGTGCGCGGCGCAAAACGGAACTGCATGATGATATCGATCAGCACGAGCGCAAAGCCCATGGCGGTGATGAAACCACCCACGGACGACAATAGGTTCAGCCAGTCCCAGCCCCAATTTGAAGGGTAGGTCGATATACGTCGCGGCATGCCCATCAGCCCGGTGATGTGCATCAGGAAAAACGTGAGGTTGAACCCGAGGAGGATCAGCCAGAACGCCGGGATGGAGAGGCTATAGACGCTTCGGCGACCCGTGAAATGAGGCAGCCAGTAGTAGAGCGCCGCCAGCATGGGAAACACAAAGCCGCCCACCAGAACATAGTGCAGATGCGCCACAACGAAATGGGTGTCATGCGCCTGGCTATTGAAGGGCACCATGGCCAGCATGACGCCGGTCAGTCCCCCGCAGACAAAGACGATGAAGAACCCGACGATATAGAGCATCGGCACATCGAACTTGGGGCGACCCGACGACAGCGTGCCGATCCAGGCGAAGATCTGCACCGCAGTGGGAATGGCCACAAGCGCGCTGGCGGCGGAGAAAAATGCCAGCGCCAGATGCGGAATGCCGACCGTGAACATGTGGTGGACCCAGAGCCCGAAGCTCAGGAAACCCATGGCGACAATGGCGATGATGATGGCGTTGTAGCCCACCAGCGGTCGGCGCGCGAAGGTCGGGATAATCGTCGATAGGACCCCCGCGGCCGGCAGGAAAATGATGTAGACCTCAGGATGGCCGAAGAGCCAGAAGAGGTGCTGCCACAGTAGCGGGTCGCCACCCCGCGTCGGATCGAAGAAGGGCAGATCGAATGCCCGCTCCAGTTCCAGC
>JAAZLP010000357.1 GCA_012799265.1 Phyllobacteriaceae bacterium
AGAGCCTGCAGCTTGTCGAGCGCGGGTTCGTTGATGAGCAGCTTGCCGGTGCCCCGGCAGGCAATCTCTGCCGGGCTGAAGTTCGGCCAGCGCCAGGCGCTTTCCGGCACGTCGCGCCAGTGTTTGTAGGTCATGGTCGTCATCGCAGGTCTCCAGGCACAAAAAAGCCCGCTCCTCGGCGAGGGCGGGCGGTGGTCTGATAAGTCGGGCGGATGGGTTAAGGCGTTGGCCCGAAGAGCTTCAGCTTGATGGCGATGCCGGCCATCAGGGCGAGCAGGATGCCGGTGGTGATGATGCGAACTGTTGTCTGGACGGCGGTGCGCCTGGCCAGACGAACACCGGCCAGCAGCGAGCGCAGGTCGCGGATATCTTCGGCGGCATCCTTGCTCTCAAGGCCCACTTCGCGCAGGGCATGGCGGGCGCCCTCCGCGGCGGCACGGGACAGAACAGCTTCGAACTCGGCGTCGGGCATGTGTTTGAAAGCGTGATCGGATTGCGCTGGTGTCATGGGAATGTCTTTCCGTTGTTCAGCCGCTTGGTGGCCTGGAGCTTTCCTGGCAGTCCTGGATCAAGGCTCGGGGGTCGGGTTGAACAGGTCCGACCGGGCAGCAGCGGTGATTTCGAGATATTGGCGCCGGCCAAGCTCTTTCACCCCGACGACCCCATATTCGAGCCCTTCGCAGACAAGGCGGTCCTTGGTGTTGAAATCGGTCACCGTCTTGCTCCACCGGATGACGAACCGTGTGGTGAGGGTTGAGCCCACCTCTGCACCGTGCAGTCGCTCGGTATCACTGATGTCGTGTTTGGAGGCCCAGACCGTTGCAATCGGAAGCCAGCCCTCAATGGGGTTGTTCCACTCGTCGCGGGTCACCCCGTAGCGCTCAAGGGTGACGCGACGATCGAGGTCCCCGGAGCCTCTGGTCATAGCCCCAGCTTTCGGTATGGCGCTATGAGTGCGTCGACAGCAAATGGCAAGGGAGCCAGTCCGCCGGATGCGGCCTCGCGGTTCTCGTACCAATTGCCCACCATCAGCATGATGGCCACCTCGAGGGGCGCTGGAACCGTGCTCTTTGCCGGTATCTCGGGGGTATCGCCGTTTGCCGGCACCGCCGGTATGGTTGCCCAGCCCGCCTTGTAGGTAATCCCGACCGCGCGGCTTTCATGAAGGTCGCGGGGGAATGGGTAGGTGTCATCAAAACGCACGACCGATCGCCCGGCGGTATCTGTTCGAAGGTCGTAGCTTGCGCCGGGCACGGTAGCCACCTGCCCCGCTGCATTGCGCCAGGTCACCGTGGTGACGCTGATCACGGGTCCCAGGGGCAGGCAAAGCTCGCGCGCGAAGACGTCGTAATCTTGCCGCCATTCCTGCTCGACGAGGCAGCGGCCGAGTATGCCGGTCCAGCCATCGAGGTACTCGGTCGCCGCTTCGATCAATCCCTCAATGAGCTGATCTTCCTCGTCATGATCTACGCGCAAATGGAGCTTGGTGTCGGCCAGGGATACCGGAAGCATGGCGGGCGGTAATACCAGAACAGGGCGGTGCATTGGTCACCTCACAATGAGATAAGGGGCGGCCTTGACCGCCCCATCCA
>JAAZLP010000358.1 GCA_012799265.1 Phyllobacteriaceae bacterium
GATGCCGGGGCACCGCGTCAGAGCTGCCGAGCCGATTAGACGGCTGCAGTGACCTGGATTTCGACCAGCACGTCCGGGAAGGCCATGCGGGATTCAACGCAGGCACGGACCGGCGGGTTAGCCGGGTCGATCCACTTGTCCCAGACCGAGTTCATCTCGTCGAAGTCCTTGATATCGCGCAGCCAGACGGATGCCTTGAACGCCTTGGATTTGTCGGTACCGGCTTCAGCCAGATAGCCGTCGATCTTGCCGAGGATTTCCTTGGTCTGCTCGGCAACTGAAGTGCCGGCGCGGTTGTCGGCGACGATACCGGCCAGATAGGCGATGCCGCCGTGAACGGCCACGAGGCTCATGCGGGGACCGACATGGAAGCGCTGGATGGTCATTGAGTGATCCTTTTTTGAGGGACAGGCGGGGCATGAAGCCCACGCTTGTTGGGGGTTGGTCCCCGAACTGCCGGGGCGGCTCGGGGCGGATGGGGGCTGCTATAGCAGGGCAGGCAAAAGCGTGACGATAGCCGGGAAGAAGATAATCAGCGCGACGATCACCAACATGATGAAGACGAAGGGCCAGATATCCACTTCGAACACCGATAGCTTGGCGATGTCAGCTGCAATGAAGAGCTGAATGCCAACCGGCGGGGTGATGGTGCCGATCAGAAGCGTGATGATCACGACAATGGCAAACTGCATCTGATCCACGCCAAAGGCGTTCACCAGCGGCATGAAGATCGGCACAAAGATCAGCATGGCAGCGGTACCTTCCACAAAGAGCCCGACAACCAGGAAGATCGCGGCCACAAGGAAGAGGAAGGTGATCGGGTCAGCGGTGAGGCCGCGCAGCGCGTCCTGCACCATGAAGCCGAAGCCCGAGGTTGTCAGGGCAAAGCCGAAGACCGAGCCCGCTGCGATGATGTAGACCGGCACAGCCGTCGCCTCTACCGTCTCCGCCAGGATCGGCCACATGTCCTTGATGCCGATTTCCCGATAGACGAAAAAGCCCAGGAACAATGCATAGGCACAGGCAATAACACCTGCTTCGGTCGGCGTAGTCGCGCCGGTGAAGATACAGCCCAGAATGAGCACTGGTGCAAAAAGCGCCGGCAGCGCGCCGATGATCGGCTTGATGCGCGATTTCCAAGGCATGTATTCGGACCGCGGATATCCGCGACGCACGGCCAGGAACCAGACGACGCCCATCATGGCAAAGCCGACGGCGAAGCCAGGGACGATACCGGCTAGGAACAGTTCACCGACCGACAGGCCCGTCACCGAGCCAAAAATGACCATGGTGATGGACGGCGGAATAATGGCGCCAATGGTTGCCGAGGCGGAGTTTACGCCTGCAGCAAACTTGGGGTCGTAGCCTTCCTTGACCATGTGTGGAATGAGGATGCGGCCCTGCGATGCCGCGTCCGCGGTCGCCGAACCGGACATGCCGGCAAAGAAAATACTGGCCAGGACGTCAACCTGTGCGGTGCCGCCACGGAAGTGACCGACAAAACAGCGCGCGACGCCCAGCAGTCGGTCCGTCAGGCCGCCGCGGTTCATGATCACCGCAGCGAAGATGAAGAACGGCACTGCCAGCAGTGTGTACGAATTGAGGCCGCTCAGAATGCGTTCGGCGGCGATATTGACGGGCATGCCGCCTGAGAGCAGGGAGAGCATACCGGAGACGATCATCGCCGCTCCGACGGGCACACCCAGAACCAGGAAGAGCAGGAATGCCCCGAGAAGAATGGCTAACGACATATGTTACCGGTTGAATGAGTGAAGTGCGCAGGCGCCGATGCGCCTGCCCGCGAGTCGAGCCTTATCCGCGCTTGAAGCAGCGCCAGAGGTTCCACAGTCCAAACAGCAGCATCAGGCCTGCGCCGAGTGGCACCGACACATAGAAGAGCCAGCGCGGTACGCCGGGCAGCGTGTAGAACGAACCCGTCAGGTTGCGCATCGTAACGATGATGCCGGAGTAGAGCAGGAGGCCGAAGCTGGCCAGTTCAACCAGCCGCCGGAAGATGTCCAGTGGAGACTGGGCCTTCTTGGGCAACATGGTGACGAGCGAGTCGAGGCGGATGTGGTTGTCGCGGGCTACAGCGACGCTGGCACCGATAAGGGTGATCCAGACAAACAGGTAGCGACCAACTTCTTCAGCCCAGGTCTGTGGCGCGTTGAAGAAGTAGCGCAGGATAACCTGTCCGAATGTCACGATGACGATCGCGGCAACCAGGATTGCGGAAAAGGCCAGGATCAGCCGCACGAGGCGGCTGTCCTTTGAGATGTCCGACGTAGTGGCGAGATCGCTCATTCGGCGCGCAGCATCTCGATGTATTCAGCAGAACCCGGGTAGCGGTCGCTGATTTCGTCCAGCAGCGGCGCCATGGCGTCGCGGAATTCCTGGATGTTATCGACTTCGAGCACTTCGATACCCAGTTCTTCGAGCTGAGCATAGGCGGCTTCTTCGGCCGGGCGTGCGACTTCGTTGTCCATGAAGGCGCCCATTTCGCGGGCAGCTTCGGTCATCAGAGCCTGATCTTCAGCCGACAGCGCCTGGAACTTGCCGTCTGCCATGGTGATCATCATCGAGCCGAACATGTGGCCGGTCTTGACCAGCGTCTTGGTCACTTCGAAGAACTTGTTGTCGATCACGGCGATGGCCGGGGTGTCGAGGCCGTCAGCAACGCCCATCTGCATGGCCGAGTAGACTTCGCCCCAGGTGACCGGGGTCGGCTGGGTGCCGAGCAGTTCGAACATGCGGATCCAGACGAAGTTTTCTGGCGAACGCATCTTCAGGCCAGCCAGGTCAGCCAGCGTGGTCTTGCCTTCCTTTGCGAACAGCAGATCGCGGAAGCCAATGTGGAAGAAGCCAAGGACTTCAACATCGGTGGTTTCGCGCATGCCGTTGATCAGGCCCTGACCGAATTCACCATTGTACATGGCGATCGCGTGGTCCCAGTCGCGGAACAGGTACGGTGCGCCGGTAACGGCCATCGGCGGGTAGATATTTTCCGGAATCGGGGTCGAGGTCAGCGACATGTCGACAGCGCCCTGGTTCACGAGGTCAAATGCCTCGCGTTCCTGGCCCAGCTGTGCGCCCGGGAAAACCTGGATGGTGATGCGGCCGTCGGACTTTTCCGAAACCAGTTCAGCCAGCTTGTTTGCAGCCTGGTCGGTGGCGCTGCCAACCGGGTGGTGGTGAGCCAGGCGGAAGGTTTCAGCCTGGGCCAGGGCGGTGGTGGCGAGCAGGGCAACTGCAACAGCGCCGGCTGTGTAGATAGATTTGATGAAGCTCAATTATATCTCCCTTGAGACAGTCGGGGTGAGCGCCCGCGGGCGCTCACTGAAAGTGGCTTAGTAGGTGATCTTCTGGCCGATGACCGGCAGTTCCTTGGGCGCGAGGCCCAGGGTCAGCAGACGGAAGCCGTCTTCGGTGACGAGCACCAGGTCTTCGGTGTGATAGAGGTTGCCGTCGTCGTCCTTGGCAATCGGCTCGATGTTGATGATCATGCCGGGGACGAGCGGGGTCTTGATGCCCGGGCGCAGCATCGGGCTTTCATGCAGCTCGATACCGAAGCTGTGGCCGATATGCGGGAAGTAGAAGGGCAGGCCAAGGCGTTCGTAAGCAGCCTTGCAGGTGAAGAACAGGTCTTCTGCAGTCACGCCCGGCTTGACCGAATTGATGGTCTCTTCCTGAGCGGTGATCAGCTTGCGGTATACGTCCTTCTGGTGCTCGGTCGGGTTGCCCGACGAATACGTGCGCGCAAAGTCGCTGGCGAAAGCCCCGTAGGAGCCGCCGACGTCAAAGCGAATGATTTCGCCTTCCTTCGGGAACACGGTCTTTTCAGCGTGAGCATGGGACTGCGGGGTGCGTTCACCGGAGGCGAAGCACAGGAACAGCGTACCGTCAGCACCATAGTTGATGATGTTGTTGGCAATCTTGTTTGCCATGTCGTATTCGCTGTCGCCCAGCTTGGACGCTTCCATTGCGTCGAGCACAGCCTGGTGCGTGCCGCGGGCAGCAGCTTCCATGATCGTCGCAAAGAATGCCTTTGAACAATGGGTTACGCGGTGCGGCACAGCGTCCGGGGTCACCGGCTATTCGCCCCTGGAACTGCTGATCCTGCACCTGATCGACTATATTTCCAGGCCCAAGCGGATGGCCGACATCTGCTTTGCCCTGAAAATCGAAGACACCCATCTGGTGTCCTACGCGCTCAAGAAGCTCGCGAAGGGTGGCTTTGTGGAAAGCTTCCGCCAAGGCAAGGACACGGTCTTCGTCAACACCCCACAGGGCGCCATCTTGGTAAGTACCTATCGCGACGTGCGCAAGCAGGTGCTCTCCCGGGCGTTCCAGTCCCTAACCAAGGGCACTGTAAATCTGGAAGAGATGGCCGACACCATGCGCGCCTTTGCGTCCGTCTATGAGCAGGCCGCACGCAATGTCGAGTTCCACGACTATGAAAGTGACTGACGCTGAAGCGGATCAGCGCGACGACCAGCACGGCCTCAAGGCCGGGATCGCTCAGTCCTGATCTGAGGACCGTGCAGGTCCTTCTCCAATCAGCAGTTCCGGAACCTCGTCAAAGCGCACGACATCTATCAGGCCCGGGTTGAGGTCCTGCGAGCAGGGTTCGTAGATCATGTCGATATAGACCCTGGTGCCGAAGCGGCGAAAGCTGGCGTGCCACTTGTGCCGGATCGCGGTGACCACCTGCAGGCGCGTGTGGTTGACGCTGACCCCGCTGATCAGCCCGACACTGCCGTCCAAAATCTCCTGGCGCAGATGTCGGTCGTGGCTGACCAATGCGGCTTCATTCACCAGGTCGTCGCGCAAGGACACACCGAGGTAGTCGGTGAATTTCGGCCAGATTGCGCGAAATCCGTCCGATACTGCGAGTAGTCGCATGTCTTCGAAGTCAAACAGGGCGCGAATACAGCTCACGCGCTCGGTCAATAGTTTCTGCACAGCCAGTTCCCTGTTGCTGGACTGTGACATTAGATCGCGGATACGGGCGGCCATGGCAGGCGAGGGCATGTCCACGCCCTTCTCCCAACGCGCAATGGCCGGTTGGGAAACACCGAGCTGATGCGCCAAGGACGCCTGTTTCAGGTTGTTTTGGCGCCGCCAGGTTCGGAGAATTGCGCCGAACCGAGAGGCGGTTTCTCGGTCCGCAGACATCGAACCCTCTGGAAATTCGCTTATACTATATAAGTAAACTTGTACTATAAACTTAACCTGCTCAGGCACAAGGATTTTGTGCGCTGAATGCAGCCCCGGTAGGACCGCAAGGGCCGTCGTGCCGCAATACGCGTGGCCCGGAAACCATCCTGGGGGGGATGGACGGTCCGGCTAATGGTTCAGCGCTTGGAGCGGCGATGGCCCGTGCTCTTGGGCAACAGGTGCCTGCCGCTCCAATTCCTATTGTGGTCAGCACCTGCTTCAAATCGCACCGCAACTGTTCTACACCTGACGCTCCACTTCAGGAGGAGCAGGTGGATTTTCCAGTAGAAGGCGGTTGCCAGTGCGGCGCGGTGCGCTATCGGCTCACGGCGTCCCCGCTCAGCATCTACAATTGCCACTGTAAGGACTGTCAGCGCTACTCGGGCGCCGCCTGGTCGATTTCGATGATCGTGCGCGATGCCGACTTCGAGGTGTCCGGCCAGACCGTGCATTACGATCGCGTCGCCGACAGCGGCAATGTCATCCGCATGAATTTCTGCGCCCATTGCCATGGCTGGATGTGGAATGACCCGCCCGCAGCCGGCATCAAGGTGGCGCGGGCAGGGACGCTCGACAATATGGATTGGGCAAGGCCCGTCGGAAACATCTGGACCGCCAGCAAGGCTGCCTGGGTCGAGATCGATCCGACATTGGTGAATTTCGAAAAGGGCGCTGTCGACCGGACGCCATTGTTCGATGCGTGGACCCGGTCGCAGCAGGGCTAGAATCATGACAACCGAAAGCGACATCGCGCTGGTGAAGCGCCAGGAACTGGAACTTGTCCTGCCAGCCTTTGACGAGGCTGTGGCCTTTGAGATTGGCTCGTCCATCAGGGCGCGGGCCCTCGCCGAAGGTCTGTCGCTCGTTGTCGATCTGCGCACCTGGGACCGGCAGCTCTTTTTCTCTGCCACGCCCGGCACCAGCGCCGACAATGCTGAATGGGTGCGCCGCAAGGTTAATTCCGTCCGCCGGTTCCAGCGCGCCAGTTATCGGCTGGTGCTGGAACGGGGCGAAGCGCCATTCTCGCCACAGTCCGGCGCTGATCCCGCAGATTATGTCATCGCTGGCGGCGGCTTTCCCATTCGCGTGCCGGGCGCAGGCATTATCGGCACGCTGACCATTTCAGGCCTGCCGGGCCGCAAGGACCATGGCGTCGCCGTAGATGCCCTTTGTGACCATCTCGGCAAGTCCCGCGCCGAATACGCGCTCCCCGAGGTGGCCAATTGAAGCTGCCCTATCTGCTGCTGGATGTTTTTACCCGTGAGCCGCTGCAGGGAAATGGACTTGCGGTGATACCGCAGGCCGATGGCTTGCTGGACGACGAAATGCAGGCCATCGCGCGCGAATTCAACCTCAGCGAGACGGTGTTCATTTTCAAGCCGCACAGCGAGCGCAACACGGCCGCGGTGCGCATTTTCACGCCCTATGAGGAACTGCCTTTTGCCGGCCACCCCACGGTCGGCGCTGCCGTAGTGCTGGGGCTGAACGGGAAGGCGACCGCCCTGCGGATTGAGGAGAAGGTGGGTTTGGTTACCGCTCTCTTCGAGCGCATTGACCGGCGCACCGGTTCGGCGCGGTTCACCCTGCCGAGACTGCCCATGCGCATTGCCGACCTGCCGGACCGCCTGGCGCTGGCGCAGGCGCTGGGGATTGAGCCTGAAGAGATCGGTTGTGATGTTTTCAAGCCAGCCGTGTTTTCCGCTGGCGTGACCTTCCATCTGGTGCCGGTGCGCAGCGCCGATGTTCTTGCGCGCGTCAAGGTCAACAACATAGCCTGGCAGAGCGTATTCCATCACGACCACCACTCGGCCTATGTCTTCACCCTCACACCTGATGAAGCCGAAAACGACATCGCTGCGCGAATGTTCGGCATGGGTGTTGGCGAAGATCCCGGAACCGGTTCGGCCGCTGCAGCGCTGATCGGCCTTCTGGCCGAGAACGAACTCGGTTCAGGGCAATTCGACTACTTCCTACGGCAGGGCGTTGAAATGGGCCGGCCATGCCGGATCAATCTCCATTTCAGGAAAGAGAATGAGCAGCTGACCCACGGCGCCATCGGTGGCGAGGCAGTAGTCCTGGCCGAAGGCGTTCTGGATTTGACCAGAGGCTAGGGAGGCCCTCCAGGCCGCTATTCATTTTTCTATGTCCGGCCTCAATTTATGCACGATCCCCTGGATCCGAGGCAGCTGCTATGCGTCACGCATTCGATGTGACGGACCCAGCAATGAACGATCCCGGACCTACCGCACGACCGCTTCGGTCGCTTATTCTTTTTGCAGCCTTTGCCTATGGCATCACCTGGTCAGCATGGGGCTGCGCAGTCCTGTTCTTTCCAGATGAAACTCGTCTGGAGCTGATGATTCTGGGCGGGCTGGGGCCGTTGATAGCCGCTGTTCTCGTGAGTGCGATTGAGGGCGGCAAGACTGAGGTCTTGCGTTTGTTCAAGCAGCTGACGGTTCGACCGTCACTGGGCCTGATGGCATTCTGGCTGACACTCATCGCCATCTTGCGACTGCTACCGATATCGCTCGTTCTTATTACCGGGCATGGCACCGCACCCGTGGGCATGGAAACCTTCCTCTCCCTCCCATTCACATTCCTTTTCGTCGCCTTGGTTGGCGGCGGGCTGGATGAGGAGGTGGGTTGGCGTGGGTTCGCTCAGCCCCGGCTGCAGATGCTGGTACCAGCACTGCCGGCAAGTCTGATTATCGGCCTGGTCTGGTCGCTTTGGCACTGGCCCCTGTGGTTGTTGCCCGGCGCCGTTCATAGCCAGTTGTCCCTGCCCATCTACATCGTCAGCACGACGGCCCTCAGCGTTCTGCTCGCCCACATTTTCAATTCAGCGCGGGGCAGGCTGCGACCAGAATCGCAGGCCCGGGCGGCCTAGCAGACGAAAATCGAACGCTTTTTTGCGTAGTAGTCTTGCAACGACGTTCGCCTTGGCGCATTGTTTGCCCAAGTGAAGCGTACCAGAGCGTACCCCAATGCAGCGCAACCGCGCCAAAGCCGTAGCAATTGCCCAAGCCCAGGTCATGAAGACCCGGTTGGTTCTTGCTGCCGGCATGCTGCTGCTTCCCGCTGCGCTCCTTCTCCTTCTTATCAGCCCCTGATCACCGGCAGCTCGATTAGCGAGCGGGTCGTCAGGGGATTGCGCCATAAACCGAACAGATAGAAATGTCCGGTCCAGCGAGCTATTGCCTCGGGGCCGATAGGAAAGAGCCTGATATGTCCGCCACTGCAAACAATTCCAACAAAGAACGCGTCTTCATCTTCGACACCACCCTGCGCGACGGCGAACAGTCGCCCGGCGCGACGATGACGCTGGAAGAAAAACTGCAGGTTGCTGAAACGCTCGACGAAATGGGCGTCGATATCATCGAAGCCGGTTTCCCGATTGCCTCCGTGGGTGACTTTGAAGCCGTCGTCGCCGTCGCCAAGCACGTGAAGAACGCGACCGTTGCCGGTCTCGCCCGCGCCATTAGCGCCGATATCGACCGCGCCGGTGAAGCCGTGCGTCACGCCAAAAAGGGCCGCATCCACACCTTCGTCTCGACCTCTCCGATCCATCTGGCCCACCAGATGAAGAAGACCGAGGACGAGGTTATCGAGATCATCGCCCGCACCGTGGCGCAGGCGCGCAACCTGATCGATGACGTTGAGTGGTCCGCCATGGACGCGACCCGTACGCCTATCGACTTCCTCAAGCGCTGCGTCGAGACCGCGATCAAGGCCGGTGCGACCACGATCAACCTGCCGGACACGGTGGGCTATGCGGTGCCGGAAGAGCACTTCCGTATGTTTAAGACCATCATCGAAAGCGTGCCGGGTGCCGACAAGGCCATCTTCTCGGTTCACTGCCACGATGACCTCGGCATGGCTGTCGCCAACTCGCTGGCCGGTGTGGCGGGTGGCGCGCGTCAGATCGAATGCACCATCAATGGTCTGGGTGAGCGCGCTGGTAACGCTGCGCTGGAAGAAATCGTCATGGCGCTGCACACCCGCGGCGATGCGATGCCTTACTACACCGAAGTCGAATCGACCCATCTGGCCCGCGCCAGCAAGATCGTTTCGGCCGCCTCCAACTTCCCGGTCCAGTACAACAAGGCCATCGTCGGCAAGAATGCCTTCGCGCATGAGAGCGGCATCCACCAGGACGGCATGCTGAAGAACGCCGAGACCTATGAAATCATGACCCCGGCCAGTGTCGGCATCAAGGAAACGACCCTGGTCATGGGCAAGCATTCCGGCCGCGCCGCCTTCAAGGATAAGCTCAAGGAACTGGGCTACGAACTGGGCGACAATGCCTTCCAGGAAGCTTTCCAGCGCTTCAAGGATCTGGCTGACCGCAAGAAGCATGTCTATGACGCCGACATCATCGCCCTGGTCGATGACGAAGTCGGTTCGGTCGGTGACCGCATCAAGCTGGTAGACATGGAAGTCGTTACCAAGACCGGCGGCGTCCACAAGTGCAATCTCACCGTCACCATCGATGGCGAAGAAACCAGTGTCTCCTATGAAGGCACCGGGTCCGTTGATGCGATCTTCAATGCCATCAAGGCTGCGTCCGGTCAGGACCCGCATCTGGTGCTCTATGCCGTCGACGGCGTTACCGGCGGCACTGACGCGCAGGCTTCCGCCCATGTGCGTCTTGAAATGAACGGCCGCATTGCTTCGGGCAATGCCGCTGAGCCGGATACGCTGGTGGCTTCGGCCCGCGCCTATCTCAACGCGCTCAACCGCGTCATGATCGAACGCGGCGCCGCTGCCCAGGGCGCGCTCGCAGGCTAATCCGCACGGTCTATTGCCCCTGGCTTCTCGCCGGGGGCAATTTTTGCCAGCTGACGAAGCTGTGAAGACCGCCAGCGCTTGCATCCAGTGGGGGAAGCTGCTCTAGCCAGAACACGGGACCGGGGGGTGGCACGCATGCTGAGCAGGGCAGAGTTTCGGGGCGGACTGCTGGCGCTTGGCGCCTTGCTGGTTCTCGTGCTGGCGATCCTCACCGTCACGCCCGGCATTCCCGGCGATCTGCTGCTGCAGAGCGTCCGCTTTCATCTCATCATTACGGGTTTTGTGCTGTGGCTGCTGATCTTAATCAGCGGCGCGCGCTGGCGCAGCCTTTTCCTCCTGATCCCGCTTCTGGCGGCCACCGCTCATGGCGGCTATATGATGTGGGAGCTCTTCAGCCGGCGGACGCCGATCGCTGGCCCTCCCGCCGCCGAACTGGATTTTCTAAGCTTCAACGTTCTCGCCTATAACCGGCGCTCGGCTGATCTGGTGGATTCCATCATTGCCAATCCGCCTGACGTGGCGCTGATCCTCGAAACGCCGGGGATCGAGGAGCATATCGGGCGCCTTAGGGAGTTGCTGCCCTATCAGGTCGGCTGCTCGCGTACGCAAACCTGTGACATCGCGATCTTTTCCCGCCTGCCTATGGAAGACGCCGAAATCCGTACCCTGCCGCCGTTCAACAATGAACGCTTCGTCATGGCGCGGGTCACCAAGGACGGTCAGCCGGTGACCATCGTCGGCGTGCACCTCTCAAAACCCTATTTCGACCGCTCTTCGTGGGGCGAGCTCAACTACATCCGCAATGTGGTGGACGATATCGAAGGGCCCGTCGTGCTGGCTGGTGACTTCAATTCCGCCGCCTGGACCGACACCGTGGGCTGGACCATCGAGGCGCTGGACCTTGTCCCGGGCCCCTGGACGCCTGCCACATGGCCGGTTAGGGCAGGGCCCCTGGGCGTTCCGATCGATAATGTCTTCACGCGCGGCTCGGCTCGCCTGCTGACCCTCGAGGCCGGCGACAATCTGGGCTCAAATCACCGACCGCTGCGCGGCATTGTGGGGCTCTACGGCTCGTAAGCTGCCTTTAGGCTCGCTGGCAGATGTTCTGCCAGCAGATCCAGCGCATCGTCTGGACCTGCGCTGATGCGGATGCAGCGATCCAGCACAGGCGCCGCCGGCTTGCGGACGAAGATACCCCGCTTGCCCAGTTCTTCCAGCACACGCCGCGCATAGGCCCCGTCTTGCCCGCAATCGACGGCAACAAAATTCGTGGCGGTCGGGACAGATGCCAGACCTGATTCTGCGGCAATGGCCGCGATCCGTGCATTGGCCCGATGGATGGCCACGACTGCCTGCTGCAGATAGGCTTGGTCTTCCAACGCCGCCATGGCAGCGACCTGGGCAAGCCGATTGACGCCAAAGTGGTTGCGGATGCGATTAAAGCCGCCAATGAGGCGCTTATTGCCCACGGCATAGCCCACGCGGATGCCGGCGAGCCCATAGGCCTTGGAGAAGGTCCTGAGGCGAATGACATTGGGGCGGGACGTGTTGAACGGCGGCAAGGTGCCCGCGGGCGCCGTCTCGCCATAGGCCTCGTCGAGCACGACGAGGCAGTCCTCCGGCACGGCATCGATGAAGGCCTCGATGGTCGCGGCTGGCCACCAGGTACCCATCGGATTGTCCGGATTGGCCAGATAGACCATGCGCGCGCCGCTTGTCTGCGCCAGTTCGGCCAGGGCCTCGGGGTCTTCATGGTCATTGCGATAGGGCACGGTCGCCAGCACGCCGCCATGGCCGACGACGTGATAGTTGAAGGTCGGATAGCCGCCGAGCGACGTCGCGACCACATCACCCTCATTGATGAACACGCGCACCAGAAGGCCCATCAGCCCATCAATGCCTTCGCCGATCACCACTTCATCGGCCGCGATTCCCAAATGGCGGGCGAGCGCATGCCGCAGGTCGTAATTTTCCGGGTCGGGATATTTCCAGATGTCGGGCCCGGCCTTGGCCATGGCTTCCAGCACCTTGGGGCTTGGACCAAAACCCGATTCGTTGGCGCCGATGCGCGCCAGGGTCGGTACGCCGTTCTGTCGCGCCAGCGCTTCTGGGCCCACAAAGGGCACGGTTTCGGACAGGGCTTCGACGATTGCAGTAAAGCGGGGAGCCGACACCGGACGACCTCTCTGGCTGTTTAGCCACATTCTAGCCGCGTTTGACCGAGGTTTCAGCCGTCCCGAACGGCCTTCATTCCCACTTTTGCACAGCGCAAAAATTTCCCCACAGCGCAGATTCTGCCCGCTGACAAGCTTTTGCGGGCCTTACGGGGGATCGGTCGCATTTGAACTAAATGCCCGCGATCCGGGGAAGGTCTCGCACACCATGGAGGTTCACCTTCAGCCCCGAGCCGATCTCCCCCGGCGATTCTGCCCCCGTCTTATCTGAGGAGTTTCTCATGCCTCCAACCTTCGTGCTCGCTCGCGACCACCTGCAACGTGCCGCAACCATTCTGCAGGGCTCGGACCAGCGCTCGCGCCAGTTGCGCCACATCATCGAACGCACCATTGGCCTGTTGGACGAATATCGTCCCGAACCGATTTCCACAGCCGATAACGTCGTCGAGCTGAACGACTATCGTCATTTGCAACAATAACTTGGCGCTTTTTCGCCCGTTTTCCGGGCGCAAACGTGCGAGGCGCCACCTGTGCCTCGCAGTTTTCCCGAATAAAATTTCCAAAGGTGCTGGACAGCGCAAAATCCCACAGCTATAGAGGCGCCACTTTGGTGACGGCGGTTCACGAAACCGCCTCCGGGTGCATAGCTCAGATGGTAGAGCAGCTGACTCTTAATCAGCGGGTCCAAGGTTCGAGCCCTTGTGCACCCACCAAAGTCCTCAATGACTTAGGTGGAAATTCTAAGAAACCAGATTAACTCTGGTCTCCCACTTTCGGCGCTGTTGCGTCGGAGTCTGTTTCCTCTGATCCAGCGTTCATCTGCTCGCGAACCGGTCCTGACGACCCCCATCGGATATGGGATATCTCGAGCTTCGCCCCTTTGCCCCCTTGCAGGCGGCTCACAGAGGGATATAGCAGCCCTCGATAATCTTTCCCAAGGACATGAGATGTTCGGCATCGACCCGAGTTTCCTGAGCTCGCTCTTTCAGGTGATCCTTATTGATCTGGTGCTCGCTGGCGACAATGCCGTCGTTATCGGCTTGGCGGCGGCGGGCTTGCCGGCCGACCTGCGTCGTCGCGCCATTCTGATTGGCATCATTGCTGCCACCGTGATGCGCATCGGCTTTGCACTCCTGACCACGCAGTTGCTGTCCCTTGGCGGCGGGCTCCTCATCGCCGGTGGCGTGCTCCTGCTTTACGTCTGCTGGAAGATGTATCGTGAGCTCACGGTCAGCCACGAGGAAGAAGCTGACGCCAATGAGGCTCTCGCCGATGCTGACCATGATGGCGATGGTACCGTTGCTGGCAAGGCGCCCAAGAAGACGCTGCGCCAGGCCGTCATCCAGATCATCATTGCCGACGTGTCGATGTCGCTGGACAACGTGCTGGCCGTCGCCGGCGCTGCCCAGCACCATTTCGAAGCGCTGATCTTCGGTCTGGCGCTCTCGGTCGTGCTGATGGGCGTTGCCGCGACCTACATCGCGCGCCTCCTGCACCGGTATCGCTGGATTGCCTGGTTTGGCCTCGTCATGATCCTGTTCGTGGCGATCCGGATGACCTTGGAAGGTCTCGGCGCCTTCATCGACATTCCGGCAATTCCGCTGCTGTACACGCCGCACGCGGCTGTGGCTGTCGCCCACTAAGATACGGAAGTTCCACAATATCGGGGCCGGACCAATCGTCCGGCCCCGATAGTTTTTGGTAACCACATGTCGAGGTAATCGGCGTGTCGTCCGGCACGATAGGGAATTGCACACCGCGCGGAACTAACGTCTTCTGGACTTAGTACCCCGGAAGCGAGCCATGCTTGCCAGCGCAAGACCAACAGAGATTTCATCCCCCCTGAGTCGGCCAGTGGCCGACGAGCCGATTGCCGTTGTATCGCGGCCGGTAGGCGGTCAGGAATGGGATTGGGTCGTTTGCGGCTTTGATGGCATCTGCCAGGAACAGCTCCATAGTTTCGCCTCCGTGCGCTGGCCGGGCGTGACCCTTGAGCCGCGCCTGTTTGAAAACAATGGCCGCGTGGTGGGCGGCGCCCTGATGATGGTTCAGGTACTGCCGCTTGGCTTGGGCAAGGTGGCGATCGCCAAATGGGCCCCGATGTTGGCCGACCTCCGCCACCCGCAGGCAGCGGCACTCTATGATGGCATGGTGGATGCCCTCGTCGCCGAATATGCCGATCAGCGTGGCATGATGATTTCTGTGGTGGCCCATGCCTCGCCCGAACAAATCAACCCGGAATATCTGGCTCTCACGGCGCGCGGTTTCCGTCCCGGCATTTCATTGCCCTATCCGGATCGCTATCTGGTTCGCCTAGGGCTGAGCGACGACGACCAGCGCAGAAGCCTCGGTCAGACCTGGCGCAGGCAGCTGAACAAGTCGGAAAAGGCTGGCCTCCGCTTCGAACATGGCCGGCCCGGCATGCTCGAGGACTTCAAAGTCCTCTATGCGGCTATGACCGAGCGCAAACAGTTCCCGGATCATTCGGCCTACGAGACGCTGGATCGGCTGATGGATCTCGAGGAGCCGCTACGGCCGGAACTGTTCTTCGTCTATCACGGCGAGACCCTTGTGGCCGGGGCGCTGATCTTCAAGGCTGGTGACCGGGCGGTCTATCTCTACGGGGCGACTAACGAGCAGGCGCTTCCCCTGCGCGCAGGATACTTCATGCACTGGAACATCATCCGCTGGTTGCGGGATAACACCAAGGCCAGCTGGTACGACCTTGGCGGCACCGATGGGTATTCAGGCCTGCACCAGTTCAAGAAGGGCATGGTTGGCGAGGCTGGTACAATCCGCGCCCTCCCACCCGCATTGAACTATGCTTCAAGGCCCATGGCCTACATCATGGGGACAGGCGCTCTTCTGGCGCGGGAAGCGCTTCTGGAACTGAGAAGGTGGATTGACGCACGACGACCAACAGGGGCAAAGCCCGATATGCCGCGCCCCCGTCTAGGACGCTCTATGCAATGAGCCTTGTTCACCGGCTTGCGTCGCAGTCTTCAGTTCTGTTCGGCGGGCGTCTTTTCGGTGCCGGCCTTATTTTTTTGGTGCAGGCGATCATCGCCCGCGTCTGGGGCGCAGCCATCCTCGGCGAGTATCTGGTGGTCAATGCCACGGTGAACCTGATCGCCGTAGCCATGCCCCTCGGTTTCCAGACTATCGGCACCTATTTCGCCGCTGAATACCGTGCAAAGGGCGATCGAAGGCAGTTCGTCTCGTTTCTCAAGCGCGGCTATGCCCACACAGCGGTGGCCTTCATGCTCATGCTGCTCGCCGGCGATCTGGTGCTCGGGCTTCTGGGGCAGGGGGACAGTGTGATCGCCATGCATTGGGTGCCTGTGTGCTTGCTCTCGCTGGCCACCGCCCTGGTTTACGTGAATGGTGGCGTTCTTATCGGCCTCAAGCGGCCAATGGCGGGCTTCTTTGCCGATTCCATCTTCCGCCCCATGCTGGTGCTCGGCAGCCTTCTCATCTGCTGGATGCTGATCGAAGAGCCCATGGAAGGCTTCAACACGCTGCTATGGGCCATGGCGATCGGCTATGTCGTCATCTCGGCAGTCCACACGACCTTTGTCCTGGCGAGCATAGAGCGCATCGAGGACAATGAACCCGCTCGCAAGTCCGAATGGCCACGCTGGTGGCGTTTTGCCGCGCCTTGGGCGCTGATTACGCTGGCAACCGACTTCTTCTTCGATATCGATCTTCTGCTGCTTGCAACACAGCTTGACCGCGAGGAGCTGGCGATCTTCGGCGTCTGCGCGCGCATCTTCTCGCTGGTGTCCTTCGGGGTTTCGGCAGTCTATGCGGTTATCCTGCCGGACATGTTCGAAAGCCACCACCAATCAGATGCCGCTACGTTCCAGCGCAAGGTGGGGGAAGCCAATCTAGCGGCGAGCCTTGCGTCGCTGATCATGTTTGGCGCGGCTCTGGTCGGTGGCCCCTTCGTGCTGATGCTCTTCGGATCGCATTTCACCGACGGCGCCTTGCCGTTGGCCATTCTCTGCCTGTCGCTGGTGGTCCGCTCGGTCATGGGGCCCGCCTCGATGGTACTCTCGATCCATGATCGGCCTTGGTCCAGCCTGCCGGCTGTTGCCTTGGGCGTCGCGACGCTGATCGTCGGCAATATCCTCCTGGTACCCCACTTCCACCTGGTGGGTGCGTCGCTGGCGGCCCTTATCGCCATTACCCTGTGGTCCATCGGGCTTTGGCTCACGGCGCTGCACATGGCCAAGGTCGATGTCTCGATCCTGCACTGGCTGAGAACGCGCAGGCAGATCGTCGAATAGAGGCGCGCCCTTAGGCGCGCTCGACGATTCCCTTTACGGCCTTCTTGAGACGCGCGAGACGTCCCTGATAGCCGCTGTCATAGGGGACGTCCTGGCGATTGTAGAACTTCTCGATCAGCAGATAGTCCTGACCGAAAATGTGCTGCTTCATCAGCGCCGTTTCCTGGTAGCCGTAGCGCGCGAGCAGCTTGCGGGCGACCTCGTTCTCCGGGCGGACAAAGGTATAGGCCTTGTGAAAGCGGCCATTGTCCCAATGTTCGTCAAAGGCGCGCATGCCGAACATGCCCAGCCGCGACTGGCGGTGAGACGGGAACACCCAACTCCAATATCGGAAGATGGAGCCGCAGTCGGGGCCCGAGACCATCGCTCCACCCGGCACCCCGTCGGCGCACATCAGCATGATGTGCCAGGGGTCGATTGCCATCAGGCCGCGAAGGAAGGATTTGTCGAGGCGTCCGGCCTCGTGTTCCTTGAAACGATCGCTGTAGTGAGGGGAGGTCATGATGACGTCCCTCAGTTGCTCATGGACGAGGTTGATATCCGCATTCGTTGCGGCACGGATGGTCATTTCTGCCATGTCGCGGGCTCCTGCCAGTCGCGCCACCGTCCTGGCGGTCGATATCCACAGGTTAGGTCATGGACGTTAACGACAAGTGCCCTGCCCAAATGGCATAGGCCCTTGCCGGAAAAGCCCCTCCTGCGACGAGGGGAGCACTTGCCGCTGACAGGACCCGTCATTAGAACGGATGATGGGAGAGAAAAGGGAGGAAGACATGAGCGACCAGCTCGTATTCCAGCCAAGCGCGGCTGCGATCGCGCGTACCCACACAACTGCCGAGCAGTATGCGGCTCAGTATGAGCGCTCAATAAAGGACCCCGATGGGTTCTGGGCAGAGCAGGCCAAGCGCTTGGATTGGGTAAAATTCCCCACCAAGATCAAGAACACCACGTTCGAATATCCGAATGTTTCGATCAAATGGTTTGAAGACGGCATCATCAACGTCGCGGCCAATTGCATCGATCGTCACCTGGCCGAGCGCGGCGACGACATCGCGCTGATCTGGGAACCGGACAATCCGAACGACGAGGCTGAATATATCAGCTACCGCACGCTGCACGAAAAAGTCTGCCGCTGCGCCAATGTCCTCAAGGACCTCGGCGTGCGCAAGGGCGACCGCGTCACCATCTACCTGCCGATGATCCCGCAGGCTGCTTACGCCATGCTGGCCTGCGCCCGCATCGGTGCTGTGCACTCGGTGGTCTTTGGCGGTTTCTCGCCGGACTCACTGGCTGGCCGCATCAATGACTGCGATTCCGCCGTCGTCATCACCGCCGACGAAGGCCGTCGCGGTGGCAAGACCATTGCGCTCAAGGCCAATGTTGACAAGGCGCTGGAAGACTGCCCGGGCGTGCGCAAGGTGCTGGTCGTCCACAATACCGGCGCTGACGTGCCGATGAAGGGTTCGCGCGACGTCTGGTGGCATGAAGCGGCCGCTGGCGTTGAGCCCTTCAACGAGCCGGAGCCGATGAACGCGGAAGATCCGCTCTTCATCCTCTATACCTCCGGCTCCACCGGCAAGCCCAAGGGCGTGGTTCACACCCAGGGTGGCTACCTCACCTATACCTCGCTGACCCATGAGCTGAGCTTCGACTACAAGCGCGGCGAAGTGTTCTGGTGCACGGCAGACGTGGGCTGGATCACCGGCCACTCCTACATCGTCTATGGTCCGCTCGCGAATGGCGCGACCTCGGTCATGTTCGAAGGCATTCCGTCCTGGCCCGATGCTTCCCGCTTCTGGCAGGTCGTTGAACGCCACAAGGTCAACATCTTCCACACCGCGCCGACCGCCATCCGCGCCCTTATGGGTGCCGGCAGCGAGTTCGTCGAAAAGCACGACATGCCCAGCCTGCGCCTCCTCGGCACGGTGGGTGAGCCGATCAACCCGGAAGCCTGGCTCTGGTACTATAACCAGGTTGGCAAGGGCCGGTGCGAAGTGATCGACGCCTGGTGGCAGACGGAAACCGGCGGTCACATGATTGCACCATTCCCTGGCGCCATCCCGACCAAGCCCGGCTCGGCGACGAAGCCGTTCTACGGCATCATCCCGGAAGTGCTATCGCCTGAAGGCAAGCTCCAGGAGCAGACCAAGGCCGAGGGCGTCCTCGCCATTGCCGATAGCTGGCCCAGCCAGGCGCGCACCATCTGGGGCGATCATGGCCGCTTTGTCTCCACCTATTTCGAGACCTACAAGGGCAAGTACTTCACCGGCGACGGCTGCCGTCGCGACGAGGATGGCTATTACTGGATCACGGGCCGCGTCGATGACGTGCTCAACGTCTCCGGTCACCGCCTCGGCACCGCCGAAGTGGAAAGCGCGCTGGTGGCCCATCCCAAGGTCTCCGAAGCCGCCGTTGTCGGCTATCCGCACGACCTCAAGGGGCAGGGCATCTATTGCTTCGTCACCCTGATGGCTGGCGAGGAATATACCGACGAGCTGCGCAATGAGCTCAAGACCTGGGTACGCAAGGAAATCGGCCCGATCGCCACGCCGGATCACATCCAGTGGGCGCCGGGCCTTCCGAAGACCCGCTCGGGCAAGATCATGCGCCGTATCCTGCGCAAGGTCGCCGAGAATGAGTTCGGCTCTCTTGGCGATACCTCGACCCTTGCCGATCCGGCGGTTGTCGATGATCTGATCGCCAACCGGCAGAACCGATAGAGACCAAAAAAACGGGCGGTGACACCACGAGGTCGCCGCCCGAAAGTTAAGTGGTGTGCGGAACGGAAGGTTGTTCGCCCCAACAGCTACGTCCACTGCCCGTTAAGTCGCCCTTTTGAGCGTCCCGCTCACCCCCTGAACAGGGGGTATGCATTGTCTCGCCACCTTTTGCTGGTCATGCTGGCAATCCCGATTCCTGTCCCAGGTGCGCCCGTGTCCCGCTTGTCCCTCGCTCTGCTCGCCCTGGCCGCCCTCAGCGCCCCCGTATCCGCGGCCACGCTCGAAGAAATGGCGGGCCAGATGATCGTGGTCGGCTTCCAGGGCACGAGCGCGAACGCCAACAGCGTTCAGGCGCTGGCTGATGACATTGCGGAGGGCCATATCGGCGGGGTTATGTTCCTCAAGACCAATGTCGCCAGCCTCGGCGCCGTGCGGGAAATGAACGCGCTGTTCCGCGCGGCCTCGCCGGACCTCCCGCCCTTCATTACGCTGGATCAGGAAGGTGGCGCCGTCGAGCGGCTGACCAAGGATGTCGGCTTCACCGAAATCCCCAATGCCGCCACCATCGCCGCCCGCAATGCGCCGGACGCCGCCGAGGCCATCTATGCAAGGATGGCTGCCGGCATTGCCGATCTCGGCTTCTCCGTCAATTTCGGCCCTGTCGCCGATCTCGCCACCAATCCGGATAATCAGGTGATCGCGCGCTTCGGCCGTGCCTTCTCGGCCGATCCTGCCGTGGTCACCGACTATGACGCGGCGTTTATCCGCGCCCACCGCGCCTCGGGCGTCCTCACATCGCTGAAACACTTCCCCGGCCACGGCTCCTCGACCGCCGACAGCCATGAAGGCTTTGTCGACATCACCAAGACCTGGGACCCGGTAGAACTCGATCCCTACCGTGCGCTGATCGCGGCCGACATGGTCGACATGGTGATGGTCGGCCATCTCTACCACGCAGACTATGCCGACCGAGACGGCGAAACCCCTTCGTCGCTGTCCCCGCGCTGGATCGACGGCGTCTTGCGCCAGGAACTGGGTTTTGACGGCGTCGTCATCAGCGACGATCTCGAAATGGGCGCCATTCGCGATCATTTCACCCTTGAGCAAACTGTGAACAAGGCAGTCCGCGCCGGCATGGATATCCTCCTCTTTTCCAACACGGCGAAATATCGCGCCGGCCTTGGCGACGAAATCCGCGCCATCCTGCTCGCCGAAGCCGCCGCTGACCCCGCCTTCGCCGCCCGCATCGAGCAGAGCTACCAGCGCATCGTCACGCTGAAGACGAGGATCGGCGGCTAGGGCCAAATCTGCGGGAACAATGCCCGCCCGGCTGAATTATCCCCATGGAGGTAGCCATGGCACAAGACGTAATTCCCCTGGACGAAGCCGAGAAAGAACCGCGTTCGGGCCGCCACCGCGCCCGCGCCGCGATCAAGGCAGCCGGGTTTGAAGCGCGGGCCGAAGTGGAAATCTCCACCAAGGGCATTCTAGCCATTGGCGCTTTGGTCTCTGCCATTCTTCTCTCGGTCGCGCCGATCGTCCGCGCCGCCAGGGGCTCGCGCCGGTCGTGGTAGGCTTTATCCCAACAGCTTTCCCCGGATTTCTCCCAAGTCCGGTTTTCTCCCGGCACGCGGCGAGGTAAGGTGCGCGCCTCTAAACGGAGGCTCGGCACATGACGGATGAACGAGAGGTACAGCGCGTCCGGGCGCTGTTCCTGTCCGATGTGCATCTGGGCATGAAGCCGGTCCGCTCCCGGCAGCTGATCGAATTTTTGCGCCTGCACGACGCCGAGACCATCTATCTCGTCGGCGATATTCTCGATGGCTGGCGCCTCGCCAAGCAGTGGCACTGGCCGCCGGAATACAACATTCTCGTCGATCTGCTGCTCGCCAAGGCCAATGCCGGTACCCGCATTGTCTATCTCCCAGGCAACCACGACGAATTCCTGCGCGAATATCTCGGTACCTATTTCGGCGAGGTCGAACTGGTGGACCGCACGATCCACACGACCGCCGCGGGAAAAACCTATCTCGTCATCCATGGCGACCAGTTCGACGTCGTGGTGATGAACGCCAAATGGCTCGCCCATGTCGGGGACTGGGCCTATAACGCCGCGCTTCGCTTCAACAGCGCCATCAACTGGGTGCGCCGTCGCATGGGCCTGCAATATTGGTCGCTCAGCGCCTGGGCCAAGCAGAAGGTCAAGAACGCCGTCTCCGTCATCGGCCGCTTCGAGGAAGCCCTGGTGCACGAAGCCAAGCAGACGGGCGTCGACGGCGTCATCTGCGGCCATATCCACTTCGCCGACATGCATGAGCGCCTCGGCGTCCACTACATCAATACCGGCGACTGGGTCGAAAGCTGCACGGCTATCGTCGAGAATTTCAATGGCCAGTTCGAGCTCATCAAGTGGACCGAAATGGTCACCGGAGATTCCCGTCGCGGCGCGCAAAAACGGGCAAACGGGCAATAATTTTTTGAGAACGGGATCGTTTTAGAGCCCCAAACGCAAAAGCCATCCTGCGTGTCTTTTGTGTCATTGCGAACAGTTTTGATCCGATGCACTAGGGCAGTGTGACGCCGTTCTGCGTCCGGAGTTCACTTCCATGCCTCCCGCGATTTCGCGTTTGGATACGCCCGAGCTGCGCGCATCCATTTACCAGTTCACCGTCTATGTTCCGGGCGGTGTGGCTTCGGTCTTTCTTGGCATCTGGCTGAGCGAGCATGGAATTCCGGCTGACCAGATCGGCATCATCAATGCCCTGCCGATGTTCCTCCTGCTGCTGCTCAACATCGTGGTGGGCCGCATTGCGGACAAGGCTGACGACTGGCGCACCGCGCTGATCTATATCTCGCTGGCCTCAGCGCTGGCGCCGCTCCCGCTTTTCTTCGTCTCCGAATTCTGGGGCATCCTGCTCATCTGGGCGCTGGTCGCGACCACAAACGGCCTCGTGCCGCCGGTCATCGACGCCGCAACGGTCCGCATGGCCCGGCGCAATGGCAGCGATTTCGGCACCATCCGCGCCTGGGCGACCGTGGGCTATGTCTTTGCTGCCGGCGGCTTGGGCCTGCTGATCAATTCGCTCGGGTCGGAGGCTTTTGTCGGCCTTTACGTCGCCATGGTGGTGATCCGCGCCGTGCTGGCCTTCCTCCTGCCACGCTTCCGCTCCCCGGCGCCCAAGGTCACGCTCGCCAATACCGCCCCGGAGGCGATTGCCAGCACGAGTTCCCTGCGAGATTCGCTGAAACTCTGGTTCGTATTGCCTCTCCTTGCCTTCGCGCTGGTCAATTCCAGCAATGCGGTCATCGGCAGCTTCGGCGCGCTGCTCTGGCACGAAAACGGCATCCCCAGCTACTATCTGGGACCGCTGCTAGGCGCTGCAGCGATAGGCGAGGCTATCCTCATGTTTGCCTGGCGCCGTTTCGGCGGCCGGGTAACGGCCCGCAACATGATTCTCGTCTGCGCCATTGCGGGCCTTGTCCGCTTTACCGTCATGGCCTTCAATCCGCCGGTCGAGGTGCTGTTCATCACCCAGCTCCTCCATGCCTTCAGCTTCGGCATGGGCTATTTCGGCATGGTGCACTTCATTGCCAACTGGACCAATGAAGCCAATGCCGCCGAAGCCCAGGGCTTCGCCAATATGCTGAGCATGGGCGCTTCCATGCTGGCGCTGATCGTATTCGGTGTCCTGGTCGAATTTTTCGGCACCTATGCCTTCTTCTATTCGACAATTACCTCGCTGGCTGCGATCGGCTGCGTGCTCTGGTCTCTCAAGCTGCGTCCACCCAAGGCATTGGTCAGCTAGAAGCGCCGGCAAAGCGCGCGGCAGGTCTTAGACGACCGCCTCGAGGTCTGTGAGAACGTCGCGCCATTTGAGGTAGAAGACGAGCTGCCCGGCGTCTGGATAGGTGCGGAAGCTGATCCAGCTGTACTCTTCGGCGAACTCTGCCAGCGTCTTGGGCGGGATCTGCGGGTCTTGCTCGCCGTTATAGAATTGCACCTTCAGCGTGCCGCTGGTCGCTGCCGCTTCCATCATGCGCAGGGGCGTTTCCCAGTCCACCACAACCTTTGCTGTCAGTTCACGGGCGAAGGTTTCGTGGCCGGAAAAGTTTTCGGACAACATGATGTCGGAGCCTGAGATCAGCGCGTCGCGGACATCGGGCAGGGAGAAGGTCGCTATATCGGCCGGCGAGCCAGCATAGATGCTTTCAAAGAACCGCTTCTTGCCGACCCGTCGGGCCATGGCCGCCCCGGCCTTCACGACAAAGGGGAGCATCTGCGGGGTATAGACACAGGCCGAATGAATGAAGCGATGCCACTTGCCCATGCGGTCATGTTGCGCCCGCGCGCTGATGGGCATGGTTCCGGCGCAACAGAGCAGGGCAGGGAAGCGATGCGGCGCGACGGCATAGAGCGCCAGGGCAATCAGACTGTCATCGCCCATCGAGAGGATCGGAGCCCGCTGGACCTTGAGATGGTCGAGCAGATCAAGCAGATCATTGCAGAGCCTGCCGAGATAATCAGCTTCTGCCGGGATCGGACTGGATCGACCATAGCCGGGTCGTATGGGAACGATGAATTTCAACCTGCGCCGTCGCGCCTCGGCCTCGATCGCGGGGGGCAGGCGGATGAAGCCGAAATCCATGGGCAGGAAGAAGACCGGCCTGCCATTCGGATCGCCCTGGATCACATAATCGAAGTTGCGACCGTCCTTGAGCAGGAAACTGTGCGGCTCCAGCGCAGATTGGGGCAGCGCGTCGGCGGTGAAGCCGTCATCCGCAGCGAATAGCGCCTCGACGGTGGTCAGCGCCAGGCGAACCAGCTCAAGCTGGCTCCGGGTTCCCGTCTTGGCCAGGAGCGACTTTATCTGCACGCGCACCGTCTCCCGGCTACGAGCGCGCAAATCAGCGATGTCGTTGACGCTGTGTCCCTCCGCCAGATGGCGGAGGAGGTCGATCTCCGTCAGGGACAAACCGAAGGATTGCTGCATCTGGGCGGTAAAGCCCGCGGGCCAGGAAATTTCCGAGGTTACGCAAAGCACAAACGGCTCGTCGCTCAGGGGACGATAGAGCCGCATATGCGCCACGATGAGGCGCTCGGTGTCGCGCGCCCTAAGGCACATCACGGTCGTTGCACGCGCATTGCCCTTCAGTATCCGGTTTGTCTCGGCCATCAGCCGGTCCACCTCGCCGGGCTCGAAGGGTAAGTCCGCTGCGCGCGCGCCGTTGGTGATGCCCAAGGCAAGCGCTGCCGGCGCGTTGACCGAGATCAGCGTCCCGCTCTTGTTGATGGCAAAGGTCGCCGCATGATGCACAGCGCCCACGGCTGATGCAGCACTCTCGTCTGGTGGCGCCATCATGGATTGGGCCAGTACTCGGTCGGCGCGTTCCAGATGTCCGGAGAGTTGCGCCAGCGCGGCTTCCACCCCGTCAGCTTGCCCATCCGCGCCCTCCGGCAGACGCATCATATCCGCCCAGAAGTCCAGCAGCCGTTCATAACTCGTCGGGTCGACAGCCACATCATAGAGATGCTCGATAACACTGGATGTGGTGTCAGATGTCTTCGTCATGAAAAGAAGCCTCCCTTCGTCGAGGAGGCAGGCCTTGCCTGTTGGAATGTCCCAGAATTGAATATTGCCAGACGTTTGTGAACACGCCTGGCAAACTTTTCTCTAGAAGCGGTAGTTGAAACCGGCGCGTACGAATGTTCTGCACGGTGATGATCAGCGACCCATAATCCGGTTGGGGTACAAGCATTGTGAGCGTGCTATGGCGCGGGCAGGGGCGGCGTGAGGAGCGGCAACCCGCCAAAGCCGCCAGCGCGACGATAGGTGTCGAACGCAGTGAGCCAGTTGATCGGCGCACCCGCATCTCTGCTGGTGATCATGACCAGTCGGTAGCCGCCATGGTGATCCGCCCAATGCTCAGCGGCGACGCTGTGCTCGCCCATGGTCTGGGTGAAGCGATTGAGCCCCGTGCCCACGTCATACCCCTCACTCGCCACTGGTGCGCGCGCCTCCAGCCGTGCGAGGTAGTCGACGAAAAGCCGTGCGCTGGCAGACCATGCGAGGTGGATCTCGCTGCCGTCATCAAGCCGCAGCGACAATTCCTCGACGCGGTCGTGTGGCGCACTCTGCCCACCCCCGGGCGCTTCCCCGAGAGCGGCATCGATGGGCGCAACCCACTCGCTAAGTGTTGGTTGGCTCGCGCCTATCGGGAGTGGGAACGACAATGCGGCCAACACGACAGCAAGGTATGGCCAGCGCATCAAAGCCTATTCCTCGTCGCCCTCAACGAGCAGTTCGGGCATGAAATCGCAGAGCTCAGCGACATTATTGTCGAAGCCCTCGAGCGCGAAATCCATCTTCGCCTTGGCACTGGCGCGCGCTTCGTCCGAGGCCTGCAGCACATCGATTGAAGCGTGGCGCAGCAGGTCTTCAGGATAGTCGAAACCCGGGCAGTTCTCATGCGACCAGGCGAGGAGGATCGTGTTCAGCTCCAGCTCGTTCGTATTCGCCGAGGCCTGCGGCACGGTGATCAGCGCTGCGGCGAGGACAAGTGGGGCAACCAACTTCATGAGAAGTCTCTCTACTAGTCTGTGAAAGTTGTCCCTCGGGACTAATGTCGGCAGACGCAGCGTTGAATACTCCAGTTGGGGTAGAGGCCGTCGAAGACCACCCAAAATGAAACGGCCCCGGATTGCTCCGGGGCCGTTCATAATTCGTTCATAAATGCCTCAGGAGAGACGGCCGCTCGCGTGGGCGAGGGTCGTATAGACCTTGCCGCGATCGCTTAGCAGGTACTCGCGGGTCTCGGCTGCCGGGTTCGGGCCGGCCGCGGCGCGCTTCAGAAGCTGCTCGAATTCGCTCATGTAAGCCTGAGCGGTACGCGCGAATTCCGGCTCGCGCTGAATGCGCTTGCGAACTTCGTCATAGGTGCCCTGACCGGTCAGCGAATAGATGCGGCGGGTGAAAACATTAGATTCACCAGCCTGATAGCGGGCCCAGGCTTCCGCCAGTGCACCCTCGTCAATCGCGCGAACGATCTCTTCGGTCAGGCCCGAAAGACCCTGAGGGGCTGTCTGCGCACCGGCCTGCTTGGCAGAAGCGTTGCGCAGCACATCGCGCAGCCAACCACCGTTTTCGCCGTCAGCCTGCGGTGCACGCTGCGGCTGTGCCTGAGCAACCTGAGGGGCCGCCTGCGGCTGTGAAACCTGCGCCGGCATTGGATTTTCTACCGGGGTAGGGCGGATTGGGTCGACCAGAGCCGGACGCGGTTCGGGCCGATAGGCCTCACGGACCGGCTCAGGCTGACGCTCGACAACGCGCTCGACCTGACGAGCCACGAAGGGCTGTGGTTCAGGCTGACGCGGCTGGCGCTGGGCCGGACGGCGGTCGCTGACGTCGTGGCTGGAGGGCTGTGAACGCACGATATTGTTGAGCTCGGCGAGGGCCTCGATCTGCTCGGCAACAACGCGGCGCATCGCAGCGGCGCTCGCACGGGTTTCTTCCGGCAACTCGTTGACGCCACGGGCCAATTCGGCGCGGGTCGCTTCCAGTTCGGAGCCGACTTCGCGGGCCGTTTCGCGCATGGCGCGAGCGGTTTCGGCGAAGCGCTGGGTGGCTTCCTCGATGGCGCGCTGCATATCGGCGACCATGCGCTGCTGGGCTTCCTGAATTGCCTGGTTGGCGCGGCGGCCTTCGTCCTCGGCGGTCGAGGTGAAGGCACCAATCTTCTCGCCCACTTCGCCCGAGGTCTCTTCCAGTGCGCGGCGCAGCTGGTTGGTGTTCGAGGCGATCGTACTGCGGACCGTATTGGTGCTGTCCGAGATGGTTTCGGCCAGAGTGCTCGTGGTGTTGGTGAGCACGTCGGTCACGCTGCCAGCAGTCGAGCTGAGGACGTCCGACACCTTGGCGGCATTGTCTTCCAGCGCAGCAGCGGCGGCTTCTGCGGCACGACGGACAGCATTGTCCATCTGGGCGACGCTGTTGTTGAGCTGCGAGGAGAAGCGCTCGTTGGTCGAGTAGAGCGCGTTCGTGACCGTGCCAGCATTGCTTTCGAGCGCGTTGGTGACGGTTGCCGAATTGGCTTCCAGCGCTTCGGTGACGGCAGAGGAGGTTGCCTGCAGGGCCTCGTCCATGGCGCGGCGGGCACCGATCAGGCGGCGTTCGGTATCGTTGACCGTTTCGGCGATGGTCTGGGCGAACATGCGCATACGGTTGTCGATATCGTCTGCACGGGCGGCAAAGCTCTGGGCCAGCGCATCCATAGCGCCGCGGCGATCTTCGAGGTTTTCCAGTGCGTTGTTGCTGGAAAGGTCGAGGGCCTGCGAGGCCTGGGTGAGGTTGACAGCCTCTTCGTCCAGCTTGCCGAGCATGGTGGCGAACTGGTCGACCATGGAGCGGATGGTGCTCTGGAGCGCGGTGACGTGCTGGCTGACCATCTGGCCGGCCTGCTCGGTCTGGCCCATGGCTTCGCGCATGGTCTCGGAGTAGTTCGCCGTCTGCTGGGCGACACTGCTTTCGAGCGTTGCGAGGTTGGTCGTCGAAGCATCGAGGACACGCTGCAGCAGCAGGTTCGAGTCGTTGAGCTTGTTGAGCGCGTTGGTAACGTCGCCCAGGATGCGGCTCGTCGACACCGACATGATGGCTTCGGCTTCTTGCGCGTTCTCGGCCAGTGCTTCGCGCAGCAGATTGCCGTGGCTGGCCAGGGCATTCTGCAGTTCGGCGGACTTGTTCGTAACCAGGCTCGCAAACTCGCTGGTGTGCGAAGCGACCGAGCGGTTAATGTCCGAGAGGCGGCTCTCGATGGTGTCGACGGCGTCGACCGCCTTGACCGAAACGATCTGGTCGATGTTGGTCGCAGCCAGACGGATCTGGTCGAGCGCACCGCGGACGGCGACGTCCATGCGGTTGGCGGTGGTTTCGACGTTTTCCGAGATAGCCATCGCGGCCGCGGTGATGCGGGTCGAGATGGTTTCCTCGATGCGGTCGGCACCGGCCTCAAGATCAGCCATGGACTGGGTGATCGAGGTGCTGATGGAAGCATTGAGCGAAGCGAGACGCTCGGCAGTGATGTCGGCGCGGGCCGTGATGGCCTCGGGCAGGGTGCCAAGGCGCTGGTCGACCATTTCGGCGATGGCCGTGCGGGCCGAGTTCACGCCGCTCTCGATGAGCGCCGCAGCCTGATGGGCGCTTTCGCCCACGCTGATGCTGGCGCTTTCGATGCTGGCGGCGACGCCACGTTCGGCATCGGAAATGCGGGTGATGGCATTGTCCACGCCTTCGCCGAGGCTGGAATTGACCTCTGCCACCTTGCCCGCAACTGTCGACGACATCTGGTCGAGCTGCTGGGCC